>CAMAYA010000092.1 GCA_945862275.1 Legionella genomosp. 1
CATTTCCACCAGCCTGCCCTTTGAGGTTCAGGTACAATTTGTGCGAACCCTAAAAGGCTTTGAGCAAGCGCATATCACGCGGCCTGGGTATGCCATTGAATACGATTATTTTGACCCACGCGGCCTCACGCCCTATTTGCAAACCAAAGCCTTTGCCAATCTATTTTTTGCCGGCCAAATCAATGGCACAACAGGGTATGAAGAAGCCGCCGCACAAGGGTTAATCGCCGGCATGAATGCCGCCCTGTTTGCGACTGAGAAATCAATGTGGAGCCCGCGGCGTGATGAAGCCTACATGGGCGTATTGATTGATGATTTAATCACCTGTGGCACGCAAGAACCTTATCGTATGTTTACTTCACGCGCTGAATACAGACTGCTCTTGCGTGAAGACAACGCTGATTTGCGCCTAACGGAAAAAGGCCGCGAGTTGGGCCTGGTGGGTGATGCGCGCTGGCGTGCCTTTTGTGAAAAACGAGAAGCCTTAGATGGCGCTCGCACACAACTTCACAATACCTGGGTTCGAGTAGGCCACAATGCTGCTCTTGAATCGATTTTAGAGACCCCATTGCAGCATGATTGCCGTGCCACGGATGTATTGAAACGACCCGAGATGCGCTACACGCATTTGCAAGCCGTGGACGATTTAGCCCTTCCACCGTTGGCTGATGCAGTCGCTGAACAAGTGGAAATCATCAGTAAATATGCCGGTTACATTGAGCGCCAACAATTGGATATTGCACGGTTACAAAAGCATGAAAACACAGCCCTGCCAGATGATTTGAATTATGCAAACGTCTCGGGCTTGTCCACCGAGGTCATCCAAAAATTAACCCTCGTAAAGCCCGCATCATTGGCCCACGCAGGGCGGATATCCGGCGTCACACCGGCAGCCTTGTCTTTATTATTGGTCCATTTAAAAAAATTGCGATTATTGGCATGAATAATCCAAATGAGATTGAACAGATCCTCACCAAAGGCATGCAACAACTCGGGCTTGATTTTGCAATAGATAAGCTTCTTCAATACCTAGCACTCCTGCATAAATGGAATCAAGCTTACAATTTAACGGCCATTCGAGATCTCAATAGCATGGTCACGTTGCATCTACTAGACAGCCTGGCCATCCTGCCCTGGGTACATGGCCATCGCATCCTAGACGTAGGCACGGGTGCTGGCCTTCCTGGCGTACCATTGGCACTGGCGAATCCATCCTTGCACGTGGTTTTACTGGACAGCAATGGCAAAAAAATTCGCTTTTTACAGGAAGTAAAGCGCGCGCTGGCATTGGATAACATTGAAATGATCCAAACGCGCGTAGAAAGCTATCGCCCCCCATCCAATTTTGATACAGTAACCAGTCGAGCATTCAGCGACCTGCAACACATGCTAGACTGTACATCGCATTTAATTGCACCAGATGGCATTTGGTTGGCCATGAAGGGGCGGCAATCAGAAGCCGAACTGGCCGGCATAAACCGCGCACATCGAATTGAATCCTATACAGTCCCAGGCATCGGCGGCGAACGTTGCTGCGTCATTGTCGAAAACAAGGATAAACCATGGCCAAAACCATAGCCATTGCCAATCAAAAAGGCGGCGTAGGCAAAACCACCACAGCCATCAATCTAGCGGCCTCACTCGCCGTGAGTCATCAAAAAGTATTGCTGATTGATTTGGATCCGCAAGGCAATGCTACCATGGGATCAGGCGTCGACAAAAACGCACTCGTGCATACCTGTAATGATGTCCTTCTTCGCGACTGCCTCGCCGAACAAGCCTGCATCAGCACACCCTGCGGCTATGATCTGATTCCGGCTAACAGCGATTTAACGGTGGCGGAAGTCAGCTTAATGGCCTGCATTGCGCGCGAAACTTATTTATTGAATGCATTAAAGCCAATAAAAAACACCTATGATTTTATATTGATTGACTGCCCGCCTGCACTGAATACGCTGACACTGAATGCGTTGGTGGCGGCTGATTCGGTATTGATCCCGATGCAATGCGAATATTTCGCACTCGAGGGGTTGGCGGCATTGTTATCTACCATCGACCAAGTCCGTGCATCGGTGAATCCACACCTGATGATCGAGGGGGTCTTGAGAACCATGTATGATGCACGCAATCGGCTTTGTTCTGACGTATCAAAGCAACTGCTCCAGCATTTTAACAACACGGTGTATCGTACCGTCATCCCTAGGAATGTGCGCTTGGCTGAGGCACCCAGCCACAGCATGTCTGCATTGCAATACGACAAATCATCGTCTGGCGCATCAGCCTATATGATATTGGCATCTGAAATGCTGGCCAAACAACCCGCGGCCCAAACCGTTTCTTAGGAGATCTATTATGGTTGTGAAACGCAGTGGCCTGGGCCGAAACCTGTCGGCATTATTAAATCAAACCAATAGCACCCCGACGCCAGAAGATGCTGCGGTCAGTGCTCCCTCAAATGGCACCTCGCTCGCCTTGAGTCAGCTGCAGCCAGGGAAGTATCAACCCCGTCGCGACATGCTACAAGATGACCTGCTGGCGTTAGCGGACTCGATTAAACAGCACGGCCTACTACAGCCCGTGATGGTGCGCGCGGTAGCGCCAAACCAATATGAAATCATCGCAGGTGAGCGGCGATGGCGTGCATGCCAAATGGCTGGATTAAGCGATATTCCTGTGATTATACGCGATGTCGATGATGCAACTGCCATGGCCTTTGCCTTGATTGAAAATTTGCAACGCAGCGATTTAAATGCAATGGACCAAGCCCTTGCCATGCAACGCTTGGTGCAGGAGTTTTCACTGACCCACCAGCAAATCGCTGATATATTGTGCAAATCCCGTGCTGCCGTAAGCAATTATCTGCGACTGCTGCAGCTGAATCATGCCGTTAAATGCCTGCTTGAACACGGTGATTTAGACATGGGCCATGCGCGTTGTCTGTTGATGCTGGAAGACGACCAACAAATACAAGCCGCCCAAATCGTGGTCTCCAAGGGTCTCTCCGTTCGTGAAACAGAAGCATTGGTCGCGCGATTAAAGGCCGGCCTGCCTGAAGGCATACAAAAACCCATCACACCCCCATTATTCAATGATCAATTAAAAACACTCGCCAACCAGCTGGACACAAAAATCAAGCTCAAGCCGGGTGTAAATGGTCGCGGAACGTTAATGATTCATTATGATGGCGAACTGCATTTAGAGCATGTGATTGGACGATTAATGGGGTAAGCTATGGGTCCAACCTACAAACAGGACGCCCCATGTCATTAAAAATCGGCTTTGCCGCCGAGGAACTCGCCAAAGACTATTTAACCAAGCAAGGCTTGACCTGGACGAAGAGCAATTACCGCTGTCGCTTAGGCGAAATTGATCTCATCATGCGTGACAAAACCGATTTGGTGTTCGTTGAAGTGCGTGCACGTGCTTCCAATGCATTTGGTGGCGCTATAGCAAGTATCACGCACAGCAAGCGACAAAAATTAATCCGAACGGCATTGCTTTATTTACAAACGACCAAACTCTATGACAAACTGCCTTGCCGATTTGATGTGGTCAGTTTGGACGGCACCCCGCCCCAGATCACATGGATTCGGCATGCATTCGGAGTGGATTTCTAAGGATCAACCATGATACTACTAGACGATCGAGTCAGGCATCTATTCGGTCTCAATATTGAGGCAAAAATAGCCATGGCCGACAGCATGTCAGCGGCTATAGCACACGCTGCAAACCGCTTGGTGACCTGCCTGCTCAGCGACAATAAAATATTATTGTGTGGCAATGGCGGATCGGCCGCTAACTGCCTGCATTTTTCAGCAGCCATGCTCAATCATTTTGATGTTGAGCGCCCCCCCTTGCCCGTTATCTCATTAACCAACGACATGTCGGCTCTCACGGCCATTGCCAATGAAGGGCATTATGACCAAGTGTTTGCCCGGCAAATTCAAGCACTCGGCCATGAAAATGATGTTTTACTGGCCTTGTCCACCTCGGGCAATTCAAATAGTATATTAGCGGCTGTTCATGCGGCCAATGAGAAGGGAATAGATACCATCGCACTCAGTGGACGGGACGGCGGCGTGCTTGCCAACCACTTAGGGCCTGAAGACATCGAGCTTCGCGCTCCGGGTGACACAGCAGCACGCATACGTGAAACACACTTGTTTATTTTACATTGCTTTTGCGATTTGATTGATCAGTCCTTGTTTGGACAAATGTTGGGGTAAACATGAAGATTAAAAATTGGGTTTTTATGCTGCTATGCGCAAACCTCACCGGTTGCGTGGTAGCTGTTGTCGCGGGAGCCGCCAGCAGTCTCGTGGTCTATGATAAGCGAACGCTCTCAATGGTTGAAAAAGACGCGCGCATTTTTCATGTTATTCACAAGGCAATCGTCCCTGATTCACGTTTTCGTGATTCACACATTGTCGTGAGTAGTTTTAATGAAGTGGTGTTATTGGCCGGCCAAACGCCGGTTGCAGCGCTGCGTGCCATAGCTGAAGCGCAGGCCAAGCAAACGCCCAACGTCCATCGCGTTTACAATGAAATTACCGTCGATTATCCCCTGTCTTTGTCACAAAAAAGCCAAGATACCTGGGAAACCAGCCAAGTACGCACCCAAATGCTCGCTCAAAAAGGACTGGAATCCGGTTCAATTCGCGTGATCACAGAAAACAGTGTGGTTTATTTGATGGGAATCGTAACGCCCGAACAAGCCGATTTAGCAGTACAGGTCGCACGACAAGTCAAGGGCGTGCGTAAAGTGGTAAAAATTTTCCAGTATATTCGTTAAGATGAGATGCCTGCCATTATCCATCCTCTTATGCAGCCTGTTATTATCAGGCTGCATGAGTGATATATGGACCGGGGCAAACCTGGTATATGACCGCCATAATGTCTATATCAAAATAAATGATTTTCAACTCAATGCCAATGCCAATCGCGCGCTTTACCATGACAAGGTGTTCAAACGAGAAGACTGCTCCATTGATTTAGCGGTGTTTAATCGCGACATTTTACTCGTAGGCCGGGTGCCGACCGAAGCACTTCGCGAAGAAGCCTATGCGCGCGTCAAAAACGTGCCAGGAAAGCGACGGCTATTCAATCAGCTGGCAGTGAATCACACACCAGAAGATCCGGTGCTTGACAGCTGGATCACGGCTAAAATTCGAAGTCAGATCTTTGCTGATGCTGACATTGATCCAAATAAATTTAAAGTGTTGACGTATGGCCAGATCGTTTATTTAATGGGTGACGTTGTACCAGGTCAGGCGAAGAAAGTAATCCAATTTGCCAGAGAATGCAGCCGCGTCGCCCGCGTAGTTAAATTATTTAAATACTACA
>CAMAYA010000093.1 GCA_945862275.1 Legionella genomosp. 1
CGGCTAAAGCGGGTAGAACTTCCTCCCCTCTTAGTGTCCCGCCTGTTGTAAACATTTTTTTTAGAGTAGATGCGATGATTGAACTATCCGACGTATCCAAATCCTATGCGAGCCATGAAGCACTGCGAAACATTGACTTGTTTGTACAAGAAGGCGAGATTTTTGGGATTATTGGCAAGAGTGGTGCCGGCAAATCCACGCTATTGCGCTGCATCAATGCATTAGAACGCCCAGACGCGGGCAGCGTGTGGGTGGATGGTGAGTCCATTACCACACTCAACGCACGCGCATTGCGGCAGGCGCGCCATAAAATGGCCATGATTTTCCAATCATTCAACTTATTAAATTCCAAAACGGTCTATGACAATATCGCCCTACCGATGCGCATTCAATGCATAGATGAGGCAACCATTCAAGCCAAAATTCACGAACTGCTACCTTTGGTGGAGCTGTGCGATAAAATAAACGCATATCCGTCACAATTGAGTGGTGGGCAAAAACAGCGCGTGGCCATTGCACGGGCGCTGAGTTGTTCGCCTAAAATACTGCTGTGTGACGAAGCCACGTCAGCACTTGACCCTGAAACCACGGAAGCCATTCTAGCGCTTTTAAAAAAAATCAACCGGCTGTACGGTATTACCATCGTGCTCATCACCCATGAAATGAATGTAGTGAAACGAATTTGTCATCGTGTGGCAATCATGGAGAAGGGAGTCATCATTGAAACCACCGCACTGGCTGAGGTGTTTTCTCAAAGAGACAGCCTGGCACGTGGCCTGTTATACACCCAATTAAGTCCTCGCCTTCCCGCATCCATCAGCACCCGCCTGTCCCCTATTCCAACGGACCGACCCTTGTTAAAGCTGTTTTTTGAGGGAACCTGTGCCACCGATCCATTTATCAGCCAGATAAGCCGTGAATTAAACCTCGACATCACGATTTTACTCGCCAACATCGACTACATAGATGCCGTTGCCTGCGGCGTACTGGTGGTCGAATTGCATGCAAACGAAGTGCTATTGCACGCGTTTATTCAACGCGCAGCTTATGCCAACTTAACCGTGGAGATTTTGGGATATGTCACTGACCTTAGCATATGATTTAATGATTGCCACCGGTGAAACGGTTTACATGGTCTTGGCCAGTACGGTATTGGCCGTGCTCCTTGGGCTACCATTGGGCACCCTTCTGTTTACCAGCGCACACGTCAAACCGCATCCGCTTGTTCATCGCCTGATTGCCAGTGTTATCAACATCAGCCGCTCTATTCCTTTCATTATTTTGCTGGTGGCAATCATCCCTCTCACACGCTTGCTGGTCGGTACATCCATTGGCATCAATGCAGCGATTGTCCCATTAACCTTAGGAGCCGCGCCTTTTTTTGCGCGACTAGTGGACAATGTTTACAAAAGCCTTCCGTCCGGTCTGATTGAAGCAGGCTTCGCAATGGGGGCAAATACAGGTCAAATGGTGCGCCACATATTATTGCCCGAAGCGCGACCCGCCATGATTCATGCGATAACCGTCACCGCCATTACCTTGGTCAATTACTCCGCCATGGCCGGCACCGTCGGCGGCGGCGGGCTGGGAGACTTGGCCATTCGATATGGGTACCAGCGGTTTAATCCCATCATCATGTTGGCAACGGTCGCCATTTTGGTGTTGATTGTTCAAGGGTTACAAATGGGCGGTGACCGTTTGGCTCGCCACTTTTCTAGAGGAGATTGTTGATGCGTTTTATAAACCTAACGAGTGCTTTATTTATATTGACGTTGGCGTTATCGGGCTGCAGCAAGCCGGATCCCAACACCCTGATTGTTGGCACTATTTCAGGCCCCGAAACGGAACTGGTTGACGTGGCGCAAAAAGTAGCCCTTGAACGCTACGGTTTAACCGTTAAAATCATCGAGTTCAGTGATTACAATTTACCGAATGAAGCGTTGATGGATGGCACTTTAGATGCCAACGTGTATCAACATCTCCCTTACTTAGAAGCGGCCAAGGCGGCCCATGGTTATGCGTTTGATGTCATTGGCAAAACATTTCTCTACCCCACGGGCATTTATTCCGCAAAAATAAAATCACTGAAACAATTGCCTGATCGCGCATTAATCGCCATGCCCAATGACCCCAGCAATGAATCGCGCGCGCTGCTGCTGCTACAAAAAGCAGGCCTGATTACCCTAAAAACCACGCGGGTTATGACCATCCAAGATATTTCGCACAATCCAAAAAATCTTCGGTTTAAAGAGCTCGATGCAGCCCAGCTGCCCCGCATACTGGCCGATGTGGACGCCGCCGTCATCAACACCACCTTTGCCATTCCTGCAGGGCTGCGGCCGACAAGGGATGCTCTATTTCTTGAAAACAAACACTCCCCTTATGCCAATTTGATTGTGGTGCGCCATGGCAATGAGAAGCAGGAACAACTGGCTCTACTGGTGAAGGCCTTGAATTCAAACGAGGTGAAAGAGAAGGCTCACGCGTTGTTTGGGGATGCGGCAATTGTGGCGTGGTAATGAATTTAAGCTTCAGTTAATAATTTTATACTATTTTTATACTATACTGTAAGAAAATTGTGAATCGGAGAAATACATCATGACTATATTATCTTCTGTTATGACCCTGAAAAACAAGGTCACCATGACGTTGGGTTTGGGTGGGTTGGTTAATGGCTTCCCGGTGCAGATCGACCATGTCGACGACGATGACACAGATTCAAGCGTTCATAAATTTTTCTCAGCTAGAGAACAAGCCAAAGCCCTTCGTTTATTGGAACAAGATCAAAGACTGGACACAACCTACCAGACTGATTTAAGTGAAGTAAATGCCGCATTCTTAAAGTACGATGGCGCGCGAGACACATGCATACAAAATGGATTACTTGACAATGATCTCAAAGAAAAATATCAAGCATTGCCGGATAATATCAAGAAACTAGCCTACACCCCTATCCAAAATGCGGAGAAATGTATTATTACAGACTCTAAAGCCGCTGAAAAAATCACGATTGATAAATTGCTTGTACACATCAATACGATAAAAGCTCAAATGAACGTGCAATTGACAGCTGATTTAGCCACAATAGAAGCCTTATTTTCTAAGAGTACTCCTCAGACCGATTTTGAAGCGGCATTAATAGCCCTCTCTCCCCCCATGACTCCGGATGAAATAAAGAAACTCAAAACCGGCATGTTAGACGCTGTCAAAGATGCGAATAAAAATGCGGTGGACACATTCAATAAAGAACTAGAATATCAATATAAAAAGGCCGAAAATGATCACAACTTACTTCTTATTCTAGCCATCGTGCTGAAAAACGATCCTAAAATGCGGGAAAAATTCGATGAGCAAATGAACGCGAAAGAGGCCGAACTGAACGCAGGCGCTTCATCCGGCGTGCTCGTAACAGCGGTGAATGCACAAGAAGGACCCTTGCGAAAACTCCACAGAGATGTGGCCAGCAATATCGTATCTTCCCCTAAGCTAGCATCTAATGAGCCATCAAAAAACGAGATGTCATCCAGAGAAACGCCTTGGTTTGGAGGCATGGAAGAAGGCGCTTTCTTTACCAGCATAACGGGCCAATCGATTCGGGCTAATACTGACAAAAGCAAATATCATATACAATTCCCGGCACGCATCCCCTGCGGTCCTGTCGCACGGTGTTTGGCTGAACTGTTATTTGACGTGAAGATGACCGGTTCATATTTTTCAAACTATTATTCTAGCTGGCAAGACAATATTAAAATCGAATACCTCTCCATGGCTGAACGGCTCTGGGCGGATGGTTATAGAAAAGCCGTCATCACTATAGATCACAGCCCCAAAAATAAAGAAATGACGCACGCATTGGAACATGCACAAAAGGCCTGTGCTGCTTGCTGCGAGGCGGGTTTTAAGGTAGAAAATCTTACCTTTAAGATCAATGGACACACCATGGCCTTGTTTGATAAGCAAAATGATAAAGGTGAAACAATAAAAGGTATTTTTAAATCGGAAGCGTCCATGAAAGCCATGGTTGAAAAAGCCGAACTAAAAGTCAAGGAAAAAGAGGATGTGCTTCCTCGCGAGATGCTTCAAATGGGTGAAGAGGTCAAAAAAATCCGTGCTGAGACACAGAAGAGGGAAGCGGATGCAAAAAAAGAAGCGGAGTCCGCAGTGACGCCCCAAAAGTCTTCATGATGGGATAGCGTGCCGCACATCCCCTTCTTATTCTTGTGTGGCCATTGCGCCCAACCCAATATCCGTATATAATTCGCACACTTTTTTTACAAATCGAGTACCATGAATCATAAAGTAGGTTTTGTCAGTTTAGGCTGTCCGAAAGCATTGGTCGATTCAGAACGAATCATTACGCAACTGCGCGCGCAAGGCTACGATTTAGTCTCCACTTTCAAAGACGCCGGTGTTGTAGTCATCAATACCTGCGGATTTATTGATGCAGCGGTGAAAGAGTCATTGGACACAATTCGTGAAGCCTTGGCTGAAAATGGCAAGGTCATTGTCACAGGCTGCTTAGGCGCCAAGGCTGATATGATTCGTGAGGCATGTCCTGATGTATTGCATATTAGTGGGGCGCATGCCTATGAAGAGGTGGTTCGTGCGGTGCAAAAGCATCTTCCCCCGCCCATTGATCCATTTGTCCAACTTATCCCGCCACAAGGCATTAAACTCACGCCACGCCACTATGCCTATTTAAAAATATCAGAAGGCTGTAATCAAAAATGCACGTTTTGCATCATTCCCACCATGCGCGGCAAGCTCATAAGCTATCCCATCACGCAAGTGCTAACAGAAGCCAAACGCTTAAAAGAAGCCGGTGTGCGAGAAATTTTGGTGATATCACAAGACACCAGCGCCTACGGCATTGACACGCGCTACCAACCAGCCGAATGGAACGGTAAAACAATCAACACCCGTTTTTACGACTTGTGTGAACAATTGGGCGAATTGGGCATCTGGGTCCGTCTGCATTATGTGTACCCATATCCTCATGTAGACAACATCATCCCGCTCATGCGAGATAAGCTGATTCTCCCGTATCTTGACATCCCCTTGCAACACGCCAGCACGCGTGTATTAAAAGCCATGAAGCGCCCTGCCAGCAGTGAAAACACATTGGCTCGCATTGCGAGTTGGCGTGACATTTGTCCAGACATCACCTTGCGCTCCACTTTTATTGTCGGATTTCCGGGTGAAACGGATGGCGAGTTTGAAGAACTGCTTGATTTTCTCGAGGAAGCCCAACTCGATCGCGTAGGCTGTTTTCAATATTCTCCGGTCGATGGGGCCAAAGCCAACGCGCTATCCAATCCGATT
>CAMAYA010000094.1 GCA_945862275.1 Legionella genomosp. 1
AAAACAGGCATGGACGATCCACCGGGAATCACTGCTTTGATGCGTCGGCCGTCGCGCATACCGCCGGCCAGCTCCAGTAATGTTTTAAATGGTGTTCCGAGTGGGATTTCGAAATTACCTGGATTATTGACATGCCCGCTCACGCAAAAGCATTTCATCCCACCACTATTCGGTTTGCCTAACTTTAAGAACCATTCACCACCTTTTTCCATGATAACGGGGACGGACGCGAATGTTTCGGTGTTATTAACAGTAGTGGGCTTGCCGTACAACCCATGATTTGCAGGAAAAGGGGGCTTGAATCTTGGCTGGCCTTTTTTCCCCTCTAGCGAGTTGAGCAAGGCGGTTTCTTCGCCACAAATATAAGCGCCGGCACCTAGATGGTTATACAAATCAAAATCAACACCCGAACCTAAAATATTCTTGCCCAAAAATCCTGCCGCATAGGCCTCTTTCAACGCCGCTTCTGTGCGCAGGTATGGCTCCCAAAACTCGCCTCGAATGTAATTGTACCCAACAGTGGCGCCAATAACGTAGCCAGCAATTGCCATGCCTTCAATCAATTGATGTGGGTTGTATCTTAATATATCGCGATCTTTACACGTGCCAGGCTCTCCTTCATCGGAGTTACAGACCACGTACTTTTGAATCGGCGCGTTACGATTCATGAAGCTCCACTTCAATCCGGTTGGAAAACCAGCGCCTCCCCGACCCCGTAATGCGGACAATTTCAACTCATCAATGATTTGTTGAGGCGGTGTCTGCTCTTCTAGAATGCGTCGTAAGGCACTGTATCCGCCTACACTTTGATAGGATGTTAGTGTCCAAGGTTCTGGCAAATGCAAGGTTCTAAAACAAATTTTGTTCTGTTCAACCCCGGCTTGGATAGTTGGGATCACGGGTATTCCTCCAATGCGGCATCGATTCGTTCAGGGGTCAAATGCTCATGGTAATCTCTATCCACTTGCATCATGGGCGCATGCACACACGCGCCCAAACATTCGACCACCTTCAATGTAAACCGGCCATCTTCGGTTGTCTCGCCGCATTTGATGCCTAGTTTTTTTTCTAAATGGCTCACGACAGCAGCCGAACCACGCAATAGGCAAGACACATTGGTGCATACATCTACGGAATGACGCCCGGTTGGCGTTAACGCATACATGCTATAAAAAGAGGCCACTTCATAAACGGCTATTTTGGGCATGCCAAGGTATTCCGCCACCGCATCCATGGATTCAGGAGACAAACACCCCTGTTGATCTTGCACAATCATCAGCGCACTCATGACGGCCGATTGTTTTTGATCCTTAGGATATTTATTAATCCAGTGATCAATGTCTTTGATGCCGTTAGCATCGACAAATTGATGAATTAATTGAGCTGCGTTTTGAGACATGCTTACCAACCTTTATGCGTATTATCGATCCACTTCACCAAATACAATGTCTTGACTAGCCAAAATAGCCACCCCGTCTGCCAACATATGCCCTCGAACCATTTCATCCAAGCTGGATAAATGTGCAAATCCAGGCGCACGAATTTTCAATCGATACGGCTTGTTAGCCCCATCTGAGACCAAATAAATACCAAACTCCCCTTTGGGGGCTTCCACTGCACTGTATATTTCGCCTGGTGGCAGACTAAACCCTTCTGTGAAGAGTTTGAAATGATGAATCATGGCTTCCATGTCATGCTTCATGCGCTCGCGGGGTGGTGGCGTAATTTTATTGTCGTCCAATCTCACAGGGCCTGGATTCGCCCGCAACCAGTCTATGCATTGCTTGACAATCCGGTTTGACTGCCTCATTTCTTCCACACGAACCAAATATCGATCATAACAATCGCCTGTCTTGCCCACAGGAATATCAAATTCAACCCGATCATATGCGGCATACGGTTGCTTTCTACGCAAATCCCACGCAATACCAGAACCCCTCAACATCGGACCGGTAAACCCCCACTGCAATGCGTTGTCAGGTGATACGACACCGATATCAACGGTGCGCTGCTTCCAAATCCGATTATCTGTCAGCAGGGTTTCATATTCATCGATACACGTTGGAAAACGGGCTGCGAAATCTTCTATAAAATCAAGCAAACTGCCTTGTCGATTGGCATTCATTTTCTCAATTTCACGGTCATTGTGCCACCGCGATGCTTTGTATTGCGGCATACTATCCGGTAGATCACGTGCAACCCCACCCGGGCGATAATACGTCGCATGCATTCTGGCGCCAGAAACCGCCTCGTAGCAATCAAACAAGGCTTCACGTTCCCGAAAACAATACAAAAAAACCGTCATAGCGCCGATATCTAAGGCGATGGCGCCTAACCACAGTAAATGATTTAAAATACGGGTAATTTCATCAAACAATGTTCGAATATATTGTGCGCGAAGCGGGGCCTCTACGCCTAACATGCCTTCTATTGCACGCACATAAGCATGCTCATTACACATCATGGATACGTAATCCAACCGGTCCATGTACCCAATGTTTTGAAGGTAAGGTTTGGTTTCCACTAATTTTTCTGTGGCGCGATGCAACAAGCCGATGTGTGGATCGGCGCGTACAATGGTTTCACCCTCGAGCTCCAACACAAGCCGCAATACGCCATGCGCCGCTGGATGTTGTGGGCCAAAATTAAGGGTGTACTGTTGTAAATCAATCATGTTGTCACACCTCAAACGTTCAGATCAGGGCTGTACCGGTTGTCATCACGAATAACCTTTGGCACCGATATACGCGGTTCAATATCAACGGGCTCATAAATCACTTTTTTCAATAAGGCGTCATACCGCATTTCAACGTGCCCACTCAGAGGAAAATCTTTACGGAATGGGTGACCAATAAAACCATAATCGGTCAAAATACGCCGTAAATCGGGATGTCCTTCAAACAAAACACCAAATAAATCATAGGCTTCGCGCTCAAACCAATTGGCGCCTTTCCAAATATCATGGATAGAAGGCACAACCAGCGAGGTTTCTTCAACAAAGACTTTAAGACGGAGTCGGTGATTATGGGTAGTGGACAACAAATGGTAGACCACGGCAAAGCGTGGTTTATCCCACACACCAGCCCTCATTTCTTGACGCTCAACACCGCGCGAAAACCCGTTTTCCGTGGCTAAATTGGTTTCCCAATCATAAACGCCATACAGCAAGTAATCCACGACACACAGGTCAATCAGCTCATCAAAAGCACATGCTGACGTATCACGCAATTGATACAATACCGCCTTTAACGATGCCAGATCACACACAGCAGTGACTTCATCATGGGCAAACGATACAGAAACCAACGAACCCATCGGTTCACCGCGCAACCATTCAGCCAAATTTTCGTGTTTTGTCATTGTTTCACACCTGTGCATCAGACTTCGATGATTGCTCTGCGTTTAATTTTGTTTTGTAGCTGGATAATGCCGTACAACAAGGCTTCCGCCGTCGGCGGGCAACCGGGCACATAAACATCCACAGGAACGATTCGGTCACATCCACGAACAACGGAATATGAATAATGGTAATATCCTCCGCCATTCGCACAAGAACCCATGGAAATCACCCATCGAGGTTCCGGCATTTGATCGTACACCTGGCGCAATGCAGGCGCCATCTTATTGCACAGTGTTCCGGCCACAATCATCACATCCGATTGGCGAGGGCTGGGGCGAAAAATAATGCCAAAGCGATCTAAATCGTAGCGCGCCGCGCCCACATGCATCATTTCTACCGCACAACAGGCAAGCCCAAAAGTCATAGGCCACATAGAGCCACTTCGCGCCCAATTAACCAATTTTTCAACAGACGTGGTGGCAAAGCCACTTGTCTGCAATGCGTCTGCAGGCTTCATTCCCATTCCAACGCTCCACGTCGCCATTCATAAATAAACCCAATCACCAGCAGGCCTAAAAACATCATCATGGCCGCGAACCCAAACCAACCCAGTTGGCGTAACACGATGGCCCATGGGAAGAAAAAAGCCGTTTCCAAGTCAAAAATAATAAATAGAATGGCCACGAGATAAAATCGAACATCAAAAGGGATACGCGCGCTTTCAAAGGCGTCAAATCCGCATTCATACGGTGCGTTTTTTGCAGCATCTGGTTTATGAGACGAGAACAAGGAGGCTGCGCCAATCATGACCAAGCCTAAGCCCAAGCCCACGATGAGAAAAACAAGTATAGGTAAATAGTGTGTTAGCATCATGTCGCATGACTCGCATTAAATGAATGCTCAAGGCATCTTCAACTTAGCCCATATTAACCTATTTTATGGTTAATATCCAACGTTATGATGTTATACAGAAACTGAATTTAAATATTTATTGTTTGAATAGGCTAAAATTTTTTCATCTCGAGTTAACAGGGAAGTGTATTTTAAAGCGTGCAAACAGGCTTTTATGTGTAAAAAATACACGCAAATAACGTGGGTTTAGCACTTGCTGTTGAATTATGTACGATAAGCACTAAATTCGGCGTATAATTACGTTATTATGGCATACAAGGCCGCTGTTTTTTAAAAATAACAGGCGTGTCAGTGAAAATTACCTGTCGCCAAAAACGCAAGGCATGAGCAAGTACGTGCTTCTTCATAAATTTAAAATAATGCACGAGCCGATTTACACACTTTAAAAGACACTTTCGTTGCACTTCACTATTGAATCGGCGGTCCACTATAATTTGAAACTAGAAACAAATTTAATGCATCATATAATAATTTAAATTCCACATAATCCATAAGGATCCTAAAATAATAGATGTTAAAACAACACCAGTGAATAGAAAAGTCATGATATTTGTTCTTCCTTGTTCTGTTTTGGTGGTCAGACGAAGAAAGAAAATGACCTGCGCTAGAAATTGAATGCATGCTGAGGAAAAAATGAATGCCAATACTTCTGATTTGGAAAACCTCTGCGACATTACCGCCCAAAAAGAAAATAGAGTCAGAATAGCGCAACTTATAAAACCAACCAAATACATACCTGGTTTTTTTTGGCCTGTTCCATAATCAGGCTCCTTCATTCCACGATGATGCATCTTAAATAGCTCCCATCAGGTATACAATTGTAAATACAAAAATCCAGACAATGTCTAAAAAATTCCAAAACAGTCCCAAATAGGCCATACGACGTCGCTTCACATGATTGGATTGAATTAATGGCAGCTGGATAATCATCACTAATATCCACAGTAATCCAAAACTAACATGCAATCCATGAGTACCCACTAAAGTGAAAAATGAAGAAATAGCGCCACTTACATCCCATCGAAAACCCTCATT
>CAMAYA010000095.1 GCA_945862275.1 Legionella genomosp. 1
CGGCGACGGCCAATGTATCTGACTATTTTGAACGCATCAAAACCAACCCCAAAGCGTTGTATACCTTTTTCAAAACTATGCCTAAGGGTGGCGAATTGCATTATCATCTTGCAGGCGGCGCATATCCTGAAACCATGTTGACACTAGCCACTCACAAGGATTACTGCATAGACTCCAGCACGTTTTCCCTGACTACCAACACACTACCCTGTCATGGACTGCACTCAAGTCAACTGGCTAGTGATAAAAATTTGTATGAGCAAACCCTGCGAGCCTGGTCCATGAAAGGATTTGTCGCCGGACCTGAATCAGGGCATGATCATTTTTTTGCAAGTTTTTTTAAATTTCTACCAATCGTATCTGATTATCAAGCACAGTTACTCGCCGATACAATGCACCGTGCGAGCACGCAAAACGAACTCTATTTAGAAATTATAGTATCGCCCGACAATGCCTTGTCCGCTTCTTATGGGCCCTTGGCGCATCAAGCCACGGGTTTTGTAAGCAAACAGCACGTCCTTCTAGCCAACAAAGCGTTTCAGAATAATCTGAAGCATACGATCACAGAAAGCAGTAGGCTACTACACGATGCACGTCATGAGCTCGGCTGCGATGCAAAGCCCAAACAAGCCGTTTGTCAAATAACGGTTAAATTCCAATATTTGGTCTTGCGCGAACAACCGCTAGATCAAGTCTTTGCGCAAGCATTAAATGGATTTGCTGCCGCTACTCAATCGGACATCATTGTTGGCATTAACCTGGTGCAAGCAGAAGATGGGGTTATTTCATTACGCGATTATCATGCACAAATGGCCATTTTTAGCTTTTTGCATGCCGCCTACCCTAATGTGCATATCGCGTTGCACGCAGGCGAACTGGCATTGCCTCCGGGTGTCCAAAGTACACATATCCAAGAGGCCATCAAAACCGGGCACGCTGAACGCATTGGCCACGGGGTCGCGATTACCCATGAAGAGAACACGCCGGCGTTATTACATTTTATGGCACGCACCCCCATTCCTGTGGAGATAAACCTCACCAGCAACCGTAAAATCTTACAAGCTTCAGGTAAAAATCATCCATTGCGCGACTATTTGGCCCATAACGTCCCGATAATACTCTCAACCGACGACGAAGGAATTTTACGTACAGATTTAACACACCAATATGTTGATGCCGTGATACACCACCACCTCGACTACAGAACCATCAAAGCGATTAATCGTAACGCGTTGACTTACAGCTTTTTGCCAGGTAAAAACTTATGGGCCAATGCTAACCGACAACGCCGCGTAGCCGAATGCAGGCACTTGTTCAGCGTCAGCTGCCAACAATTCATTCAATCCAGTATAAAAGCAAGACTTCAATGGCAATTGGAAACAAGGCTCATCCAATTTGAGCGCATTAAACAATCCCCCATATATCATAACGATTACATGGAGGGTAATTCGAGCTAGCAGCAGCGTAATATTTTTTTTATATTGAACGTTTTTAGCGAGGTTGCATACGCAACGCACCGTCCAAGCGTATCACCTCGCCATTGATCAATGTGTTTTCAATGAGATGAATCATCAATGCCGCAAATTCTTCAGGCATCCCTAACCGTTTAGGGAAAGGCACTGTAGCGGCTAAACTGTCCTGTACCTCCTGAGGCATCGTCAGCAACATCGGCGTAGCAATCAAACCTGGAGCGATTGCATTCACTCGAATGGCATGTTGCGCTAATTCACGCGCCGCTGGCAGCGTCATGGCAACAACCCCACCTTTTGATGCGCTGTATGCTGTTTGACCCATTTGTCCCTCGAACGCGGCGATGGATGCCGTATTGATAATCACCCCACGTTCTTCAGCATTAGGCAACAGAGGCAGACGAGTCATCGCGTCAGCCACCACCCGCATCACATTAAAAGTGCCCACTAAATTAATATCAATGACTTGCTTAAACGCCGCCAAAGGCATCGCGCCCTCTCTCCCCACCATACGACGCGCCGGAGCGATGCCTGCACAATTGATGCAAATGCGCGGCACGCCCATTTTGGCAATTGTATCGCGCAAGGCCTGCTCTATCGAATCCGCATCACTCACATCACAGTGAATAAAATCATCTGAAGCCAGTTGCCTATCCCAGACAGCCACACGGACTCCGCGTACCCGTAAAGCCTGTACACACGCTTTTCCAATCCCGGATGCCCCACCGGTTACGATGGCTATTTGGTTATTCGGGTTCATAAAGGCCTCTTACTGAATGCTTACATGGATGCAATATCAGTATATGATACAAGGAAATACGACGGTGGATATGTTCGGACAGAATATTATGAAAAAAAAAGTTAGCTCCCCTCAACAATGGCACAGAGATCACAGGAACAGGCAGCTACCAGACTGCATTAGGCCTCAACTTTCAATATTTAGCGCAATTTGATGACATCCATTACTTAAATTCACATGTGAGTTTTATTTATTCGCATGCAGGCACCGTACTACTGAATGGGGTAAACGCCTATGGGGGAACCGCTCTCACAAAAGGGCTAATTGCTCCAGGTGATTCGATGGGCATTGATCTGGCCGGTGAAGTCACCCTGGCGCCGGGACTTGAGTAAAATTTTTCAGCGATCTATGGGGTGATTGCGGGCGTTTGGTTTACGGTTGCCGGAAAAAACGCTTCTTCATTTGTTGCTCCAATGATTCTGCTTAACGACTATTGGTAATGATGGATTCATGCTAGCATCGGTTTTTTTTCAAGAGGATATCCATCATGTGGTTTAACAATGCACTGATTTACCAATGTGAACTAGACGAGGCAACTGATCTAGCTGATTTATTGTCACAAGAAGCAATGAAACCCTGTCCACCGCACGCCCGATTTATTTACGGCTGGTTGCCAGCGATTGCCGGTGAGTACGTTCATAGTATTACAGGGGCCTCCCTGATTTGCATGGGAAAAGAAGAGCGCCTGTTGCCACGTGGTGTCATTAACCGCGTGCTTTCCGAACGCATCCAAACACTAGAAACGCAACGAGGTTACGCCATCAAGCGCGCCGAAAAAGCACAAATGGCCGAAGATCTTGAATTTGAATTATTGCCGAAAGCCTTTTGCATACAAAAACGTACTTTCGCATTGTTGGATCATGTGAGCAAACGCCTCATCATCAATGCAACCAGCACGGCTCAAGCCTCCCAACTGACGTCGTTGCTCCGCAAATCCGTGCCCGGCATTCGGATTGAACCGTTGCCACAAACCGACAATCTATCCATGCGTTTAGTGGAATGGATAACCAATCCCGAGTCACTGCCCGCCAATGTACAACTCGCGTCCGATTGCCTCTTGTTTTCACCTGATGATGAGAAAAAACGATTTAATTGCAAAGGCTATGAATTACCGGCCGAAGAAATACTCACGCTTTTATCACAAGGCTTGGCCGCCGCAGAATTGTCTATCATCTGGAATGAACGCATTCAATTGACCTTGACACACGAACTAGCCTTCAAGCGGCTCAAATGCATGGATTATCTGGTGGATGATTTCAATGAAATTCGTGAGCTGGACGAAGAATATGAACAACAAGATGCGTCATTAACCCTGTTGTCCGGTGAACTTCGCGCATTGATGGCTGATTTGCTGGTAACCATGACGGAAAAAACACCAGATGTGGTTGTAGCCCCTGAAACGGCCCCATTTTAAACCTAGGTTGGGCCTCGGCCCAACCTACATACAATCACCTAGCCTGCAACGGCTTTCGGTTCACTATGATACGTAGCCCGATACACCTTCAGCGCGTCCTCGGCCGCACTATTCAACCCCAGCGCCTTATTGGCATAATACATCACCGACAACGCCGATTGCGCACTCGGGGCTTGTGGGTAAGTTCTCACCAGGTAGCCTGCTCGTTCAATCGCTGCAACATACATTTTACGTTCGTAAAAATATTGAGCCGCATTGAGTTCCCGTTGGGCGAACATGTTGCGTAAATAAATCATGCGCTGCAATGCATTGGGTTTATACCGACTGTCAGGGAACTTTTGAACCAATGTCGCAAAATCAGAATATGCCTGTGATTGCGTGCCCGGATCGCGCCATGAATTATCCATTGGGAAGAAGTTCGCCAACGCACCG
Organism: Legionella genomosp. 1; assembly: GCA_945862275.1. Classification (GTDB taxonomy): domain Bacteria; phylum Pseudomonadota; class Gammaproteobacteria; order Legionellales; family Legionellaceae; genus DDPF01. The sequence goes on from CAMAYA010000095.1 coordinate 4,115, forward strand.
CGTGTTTGTTGGAAGTTAGACAATGCTTTCATGTAATACGCATAATCAACCCGCTTGGCCCGAGGATACAAGTGAATAAACCGTTCAGCCGTTGCTGCGGCAGAGGCATAATCTTCTTTTTTGTAATAGGCATAGATCAAATCTATTTGCGCTTGTTCCGCGTAATCATTGAACGGATACATGGTATCCAATGCCTCCAGCCGTTTAATGGCAGCTGAATATTCTTCTTTGGCCATGGCTTTTTTAGAATCAGCATATAATTGCGTCGCAGTCACGCCTTGAAACGGGTTGTCTTCTTCATCATCCCCAACCCACCAATGTTTACACTCTGTCAATGACAGCAAAATCCCAACAATCACGAACCTATTCATATTTTTCATAAAAACGCGCACCTTTACTCATCAAACGTAGACTGCGGTCATTATACCGATTGCCGCTTATATTGCGAACTGTATATTTACGCCCATCCATAATTGCTCGGACGCGCAAGCTATGTTAGCGTACATGAAGTACACACCCATCATTTTCGGAAACTTAAGATGAACCAGACCCCAGACGCGATTAAAAAAACGAAATTAGCAACCATTGATTGGCTTGCAGAGAATTTCCCTGCGGCATTTTTCAAACAATCCAAACACGTCAGGCCGCTTAAAATAGGCATCTTTGATGACATCATTGATTTTTATGAGCGATTAGATAGCCCCCCTTTTAGCAAAAAGGCACTACGCGAAGGACTGAATTATTACAGCGCCTCACCGGGCTACCTGACCCACCAAAAAGCCAATGCCGCACGCGTTGATTTATTTGGGAATGAAGTGGACGTTGTCACCGAGGAACAAGCCAAATATGCGTTTCAACGGCATCAACAACGTTATGTTGAGAAAAAAGTCATGGTTTCTGACAAACCAATAGATAATTAACATCCACTGCATCGACTAACGTGGCCATTGAGGTGATGGGATTGTAGGCAAGTCCTGACAAGCCCATTGTCTCAAAGCCAGCCGTCCGGGCCATACGGGCCAGTTCATTCGGTTTAATGAATTTATCAAAATCATGGGTTTGCCGTGGCAACAAGCCCAAGATGTATTCTGCCGCAACAATGGCCGTTGCATAAGCACGCACTGTGCGGTTCAGCGTTGATAAAAACAAAAAACCACCGGT
>CAMAYA010000096.1 GCA_945862275.1 Legionella genomosp. 1
AATTGAAGAAAATGGTTGAGCATTTGTCGGATGATGAAGTCTGGCGCTTAAATCGTGGTGGCCATGATTCAGAAAAAGTGTTCGCAGCTTACGCCGCCGCTGTTTCGCATACGGGCAGCCCAACGGTTATCTTAGCCAAAACAGTAAAAGGCTACGGCATGGGTGCTGCTGGTGAAGGGATGAACATCACCCATCAACAAAAGAAAATGACGCTTGATCAATTGCGTGCATTTCGCGACCGTTTTAGCATTCCCGTGAGTGATGATGTGATTGCCGATATTCCCTTTTACAGGCCCGCTGATAATAGCCCTGAAATGATCTATCTTCAAAAACAACGTGAGGCATTGGGTGGGTATTTGCCAGCACGCAGTTCAACTGTGGAATCGTTGGACGTGCCTGCGTTATCTGTTTTTTCAAGCATTTTGAAAAGCACCGGCGATCGTGAAATTTCCACCACCATGGCATTTGTACGTATTTTGTCTGTTTTACTGAAAGACAAAGCCATTGGCGAGCGCATTGTGCCTATTGTGCCGGATGAGTGCCGAACCTTTGGTATGGAAGGATTGTTTCGACAAATTGGTATTTATTCCCCACTGGGGCAATTGTATACGCCGGTTGATCATGGACAGTTGATGCATTATCACGAAGCACGTGATGGTCAAATGCTAGAAGAAGGCATCAATGAGGCCGGAGCCTTTTGTTCGTGGATGGCTGCCGCAACATCGTATAGCTCGAATAAACTCGTGATGATTCCATTCTATATTTATTATTCTATGTTTGGATTTCAGCGGATTGGTGATTTGGCATGGGCGGCGGGTGACATGCAAGCACGCGGCTTTTTATTAGGCGGAACGGCGGGGCGCACCACGTTGGCCGGTGAAGGCCTGCAACACCAGGATGGGCACAGCCATGTCATGGCGTCGACTATTCCCAATTGTGTGGCTTATGATCCAACATATGCTTATGAATTGGCGGTGATCATCCAGGATGGCTTGAAACGCATGTATGCAGAACAAGAGAGTGTGTTTTATTATATTACGGTGATGAATGAGAATTATGCGCATCCTGACATGCCGGTGGGTGCAGAAGCTGGGATTATTAAAGGAATGTATCCATTGCAAACCTGCACTAAACCGTTTAAGCACCATGTGCAATTGTTTGGAAGTGGGACTATTTTACGTGAAGTAATCAAGGCGGCACAGCTGTTGCAAGACGATTATTCTGTGTCTGCGGACATTTGGAGTGTCACCAGTTTCACCGAGCTACGACGAAATGGCTTGTCTGTTGAGCGTTACAATCGCATGCATCCTGAAGATGCGCCATTGGTGAGTTATGTGAGCGAGCAGTTAGCGGGTCGGAAAGGTCCGGTGATTGCAGCCACGGATTATATGCGTTTGCACGCGGACCAAATTCGACCTTTTATTGAGGTACCTTATATTACTTTAGGCACCGATGGGTATGGTCGCAGTGACACACGTGCGAAGCTCAGGCATTTCTTTGAAGTGGACGCTAAATTTATCGTCGTGGCCGCGTTGCAAGCGCTTGCTGAACAAAAAGACATACCCACTTCTGTGGTTCGTGATGCGATTAAACGCTATGGCATTGATTCTGAAAAATTAGATCCGGTTACGCATTAAGCAAAAGGAACAAATATGGCCGTTGAAACAGCAATTAAAGTCCCGGATATTGGTGGGGCGACCGATGTAGATGTCATTGAGATCCTGGTAAAGGCCGGGGACACCATCACCAAAGAAACATCTTTGGTGACATTGGAATCTGACAAAGCCAGCATGGAGATCCCATCTCCCATGGCCGGTGTTGTGCAGTCCATTGCGTTAAAAATTGGAGATAAAATCTCTGAAGGCGATGTCATTTTGATGCTGGTGGCAAACGCCGGCGAATCACCTGCGCCTCCAGCAGAGCCAGCACCAGTAGAATCACCCACAGAAGAAGTGCAAGCAATTAAAGCACCAGAGGCAGTTGCGCCTGTACAAGCGGCATCTTCTCAACCGTTACCTGCAAGCGATACCATCATTTCGGCAGGTCCTGCTGTTCGGCGCTTGGCACACGCGTTGGGCGTTAATCTCGCCGATGTTCATGGCAGTGCGCGTAAATCGCGGGTGAGCAAAGAGGATGTTGAGCTGTTTGTTAAAAACAAGCTTGCACAACCTGCCAGTGCCGCCGGATTCTCTATGCCAACTGCACCGGTTATCGATTTTAGCCAGTTTGGCGCCATTGACGTGAAACCCTTGTCGAAAATCAAGCGGTTGACCGGTGTAAACGTGCATCGTGCATGGGTTACGATTCCACATGTTACGCAATTTGATGAGGCCGACATTACCGAACTAGAAGCCTTTAGACAGCAGCAAGCAGAACACGCGAAGCGCGATGGGTATAAACTAACCATTCTGGCTTTTGTGTGCAAAGTGGTCAGCAAGGCATTGACTGTCTTCCCACAATTTAACGCCTCACTGGATGCGGGTGGAGAACAGTTGATTTACAAACAGTATTGCAATATTGGCATTGCCGTTGAGACACCAAATGGGTTGGTAGTACCGGTCATCAAAGATGTGAATCGTTTATCGGTTGGGGATATTGCGAAAGAAATGGCTCGTTTAAGCACAAAAGCACGGGAAAAAGGGTTGATGCCGACTGATATGAATGGAGGATGTTTTACCATTTCCAGTTTAGGTGGCATTGGTGGGACTGCCTTCACACCCATTGTGAATAGCCCCGAAGTGGCCATTCTTGGGCTTTCGCGCGCGAGCATGAAGCCTGTATATGATGGCGCTGCATTTATTCCGCGCCTTATGCTACCTCTTTCGCTGTCTTATGATCACCGCGTGATTGATGGTGCAGAGGCTGCACGTTTTTCGCGTTACATCAGTGATGCATTAAGCGATATTCGTCGAATTTTATTATAGATTGGGATTTTTTAACATGACAAGTCAAATGAAAGCAGATGTAGTGGTGATTGGCAGCGGGCCTGGTGGTTACACAGCCGCGTTTCGTGCCGCTGATTTAGGCAAGCAAGTGGTATTGATTGAGCGTTTTCCAACATTGGGTGGCGTGTGTTTAAACGTAGGTTGCATTCCATCTAAAGCGCTATTGCACATTGCTAAAGTGTTGGATGAAACGGATGAAATGGCGACTCAGGGCGTGACGTTTTCTAAGCCTGTGTTGGACAATACCATAATGCTTGGATGGAAAAATTCCGTCGTCAGCAAATTAACTGGTGGATTAAATGCACTGGCTAAACAGCGTAAAGTAGAGGTTGTCACGGGCGAGGCCACGTTTACAGGATCACACCAGCTTCAAGTCAGCGGGAAAGATGGTGTTGTTACGGTTGATTTTACAAACGCCATTATTGCTGTAGGCAGTGAGTCCGTCAGCTTGCCGTTTATTCCGGAAGACGCCAGAATTTTCAGCTCGACTGGTGCGCTCGAATTAACGGATATTAAAGGCAATTTGTTGGTATTGGGTGGTGGAATCATCGGACTGGAAATGGCTACGGTGTATTCGGCTTTAGGCGTGGATGTGACCGTGGTTGAATTTATGGATCAATTGATCCCCGGAGCCGATACGGATTTAGTGAATGTTTTGCAAAAACGCATGGTTAAAAAAGGCATTCAATTTCTGCTCAAAACCAAAGTGACGGCAATGGATGCTAAAAAAGACGGCATTTATGTCTCCATGGAAGGTGCGCATGCAACGGACAAGCCAATGTGCTTTCAACAAGTCTTGGTCGCAGTGGGTCGGAAGCCCAATGGTGGCAACATTGGTGCGGAAAAAGCAGGCGTAACGGTTGATGCCCGCGGTTTCATCGCGGTTGACAATCAAATGCGCACGAATGTTCCTCATATTTTTGCCATTGGCGATGTCGTGGGCCAGCCTATGTTGGCGCATAAAGCCATTCCTGAAGGAAAAGTGGCCGCAGAAGTCATTGCGGGCATGAAGCATTATTTTGATCCCAGTTGTATTGCCAGTGTGGCGTATACCGATCCTGAACTTGCATGGGTTGGCTTGACTGAAAAAGAAGCCAAAGCACAGGGCGTGGCGTATGAAAAAGCATCGTTCCCTTGGGCTGCCAGTGGACGCGCATTGAGCACGGGTCGCGAAGAAGGGATAACCAAGTTATTGTTTAGTCCTGAAAGCAAGCGCATTTTAGGCGCGGGCATTGTGGGCATCAGTGCAGGCGAGCTGATTGCTGAAACAGCGTTGGCCATTGAAATGTGTTGTGATGTAGAAGACTTAGCCCTCACGATTCACCCACATCCCACTTTGTCAGAAACCATTGCACAAGCGGCAGAGATTTTTGAAGGATCCATCACGGATCTTTACATGCCGAAAAAGAAAAAATAGGGCTGTTGTGAATAATCGCGCACTTCACCCGTACTATCTGCAGCAAATGGGCATTGAACCTTGGCTTTTGAGGACAAAGGCGCCTAAGGCTCGTGTCAAGCTGATGGTAATGGGTGTTGGGCTTGATTGTGAAAACCGGTTGTTGATGAACATGTTGAAAAGCATTGATTTGTCACCAGAGGACGTGTGTCTTTTTCCTGTGGATCCCTCGAGTACGCTTGACGCTTATTTGGAAAAGATTATTCAAATTGCGCCGTGGCTTCTCTTTGTGATGGGCATCGTGCCTGCAATAGACGAGGTAAAAGTGCACTATCCAGGCATTCCGCTGATTAAGAGCCATCACCCGGTTGATTTGGTTCGGAATCCGGCTGATAAAAAAATAGCCTATCGTGATTTGTTGGAAGCACAAGCATTGCTCGTCCCATCTGCGTGTTAAAAATTGCCGGCTTCACTTTGGTTGAATCATTGATTAGTCTGGCCTTGTTCGCCCTATTGCTGTTGATCAGTATTCCTTATACGGCACGCTTGTACCAAAAAAACCAAGTTCAGGTGATTCAAGACGAGATTAAAGGCGCAATACGATTTTCAAGATTGCGCGCGCTCAGCGAAGGGCAAGATCTTGTTTTGATGCCGCGGGCTGCATCAAATGACTGGTCGAGCGGGATGCAGTTAATGAACAGTGGTCATCGGTTATTCGAATGGCATTGGGCATCACCTCAAATCCATGTCACCTGGCATGGATTTCAGTCAAACCATTTTTTGCGATTTTCTCCAGACGCCAATCGATACGCCACGAACGGGTATTTCTTCATTCAGAGTGCATCGTTTCCGCCTGTTAAAATAGTGGTGAATCGATTGGGTCGGGTTCGATCCTAAGGCTCGTTATAATTACCATAC
>CAMAYA010000097.1 GCA_945862275.1 Legionella genomosp. 1
GATGATCACTTAAGAAACCATGGATTTCTTCTTGAAACAGATGGCTGGAGGCTTTCTCCGGCTTATGACATGAATCCAAATCCGCATGGGCACGGGTTAAAGCTGAATATATCAGAAACGGATAACGCGCAGGATGTTAGACTTGCAAAAGAGGTTGCACCCTATTTTCGAGTAAAGCCCAAAAAAGCATCAAGCATCATTCAAGGTATTCTCTCTGTTGTCAGCACTTGGCGCACTGAGGCCAACCGATTGAAAATATCCATCAGCGCGCAAGATCGCATGGCTTCGGCATTTATTGTAGCGTGACGTTCAAATCATCAGGCATTTTTTACCCACAATAGACAACATATTGCAAAGACAGGTATGATCAATTCAACTTCATTATCTAAGGATGGATATGTCTACGCACTTAACCAACACCCTCATGACCGGCGCGCTATGCCTCTCTTTGTACGCAACAACCGTTCAACACGCCACCGCATGTACCCGTGCGTTATATGCAGGTGCTGATAACATGGTGATTACGGGTCGCTCGATGGATTGGGCAGAAGACATGCACACCAATTTATGGGTATTTCCCCGTGGGATTTCCAGGCAAGGTGAAGCCGGCCCCGATTCCGCACGATGGGTGTCCAAATATGGCAGCGTGGTTGCTTCTATCGCCGGGTTTTAAGTTTTTGTCCGCCGCGAAGGTTGATAAAACGCCAAATTAACAATAGCACGCAATAGAAGATCGAACGCCGTTCGCCCTTACGTTTTGCGCGCAGTTGAGATGATCTTAGATCGATTGTCGGCAAAGCTCTTCATGACTAAAATCATCCACCGCAATAACCGCTTGTCGTGCTAATTCAGCCATTTTTAATTGCATAGCCTCCTGCTCGCTTATCACATGAAGCCGGGCTGCCTCATCTATTTTTTCCATCACTGTGCTGGATTGCAAGACCCCTGCTTTCATAGCTTGCGCTATTTTTTTCTCCAGCGGCTCTACTTCACACAGCTTCAAAAACGTCGCTTCCAACTGCCCTAACGGGCAATGAGGGCCTTCGTCCTTAAAGACCAGGCGTGTTAGACGTGAGCGGGTTTCATTGGGCTTGGTGAGAATAGAGGCCAATTGGTGACCTAATGCATCCGATGGCATGCGGCGCTTCTGGCCAAATGGTTGCATAATGGTGCGAAGGAAAATACGCGAAAGGCGCGTTGGCATATTGCAAATCACCCCATCCATTGCACTTTCACAGCCGTATAACAGTTGTTGGCAGCTCCACTCCACTACGGGCAAATCGGCTACTGGCTCGCCGTCTTGATGGAATCGCCATAAAACGCCTGAGGCAAGGTATAAGTTACTCAATAAATCACCCAATCGAGCGGATAATTTTTCTTTGCGTTTGAGTTCCCCACCGAACGTCATCATTGAAAAATCAGCCAAAAAAGCAAGTGCGCTGCTATAGCGATGAATCAGCTGATAATAACGTTTGACAGGTCCTGAAGGCGCGTCCGTCCCCATGGCATCGGTGAATGAAAACACCATGGATTTGGTTAAATTAGACAATATAAACCCGACGTGCCCCCAGATAGCCTTATCGAACGCTCGCAAATCACGTTGCCGAATACTCTCCATTTCACAAAACACATACGGATGACAACGAATTGCTCCTTGCCCAAATATAATTAAACTGCGTGATAAGATATTGGCCCCTTCTACCGTAATACTAATCGGTGCGCCTTGATAAAACCGGCCTAAATAATTGTTGGGTCCTAAACAAATGCCTTTGCCGCCATGAATGTCCATGGCATCGAGTGCGACTTGGCGTGCTCGTTCAGTTGTGTGGTATTTTAAAATAGCGCCTGCCACTGCAGGCTTGGCGCCACGGTCGATCGACGCCGTTGCCATTGTCAATCCTGCATCAATCACATACGCATGACTGGCAATCCGTGCAAGTGGCTCTTCAATGCCTTCAAATTTGGAGATGGGTTGATTAAATTGGGTACGAACCCGAGCATAAGCGCCACAGGCAAGGACGGCCGCTTGCGAACCACCCGAAGCGCTGGATGGCAGCGAAATAGCACGCCCGGCACTCAAACATTCCATGAGCATGCGCCAACCCTGACCCGCCATGTCAGCACCACCGATTAGGCAATCTATTGGAACAAAGACATCCGTACCTTGCGTAGGGCCATTTAAAAAGGCTACGTTTAACGGAAAATGCCGGCGTCCTTTGATAACGCCGGGCGTTTGTGCAGAAATCAGTGCGCAACTGATGCCGATGTCAACGCCCTTTCCTAACAGATTTTCAGGATCGTACAATCGAAAGGCCAAACCAATGATTGTAGCCACTGGGCACAAAGTAATGTACCGTTTATCCCAAGTGAGCCGCATGCCCAATACCGACTTCCCATCCATTATTTGGCGACAGACAATCCCTTTATCAGGAATCGATGCCGCGTCAGATCCGGCATTTGGACCCGTTAATGCAAAACAGGGAATATCTATGCCCTTGGCCAGCCGGGGTAAATAATGATCTTTCTGAGTTTCTGTCCCGTATTTTAATAACAATTCCGCTGGTCCTAAGGAATTCGGTACTGAAATAGTGGTCGCGGCCGATACGGATCGGCCATACAGCCTGACCAAAATCGACATTTGTGCTGTTGCTGAAAATCCTAGACCACCATATGGCTTAGGAATAATCATGCCTAAAAAGCCCTGTTCTTTAATATAATCCCAAACGTTTGGCGGCAAATCTGTGCGATTGTGCGTGATGTCCCAATCATCTAACATGTGACACAGCGTATTGACCGGCCCGTCTAAAAACGCCTGTTCATCAGCGGTTAAATGGGTGCGCGGTGCATTTCTCAATACAGAAAAATCGGGTGACCCAGTAAATAAATCGCCTTCCCATGTCACACTTCCGGATTCCAGTGCTTCTCGTTCTGTGTTTGACATCTTCGGCATCGCTGATGCGACGGATTTGAACAAAAATCGCGAAAAAAGCATCCGGCGTAGGGGTGTAATGGAACTAATAACCAACAAGGTAAGAACAACGCCTAATACGCTTTGAAGTAAGATTCCAGCGGAGCTGAACCGTAGAATCAGCAGCGCGGCAATTGAGTAAGTGATAGCCCAAACAGCGACCGATGCTTGTTTCATCATGAAAAAGAGAGACACCATCAATAGTGCGAAACAAAAAAACATGCTGAACATATTGAACTCCTTGTTGACTACGTATACCCGATCATTTCCTCTTTCGCTTCCAACTCACCCACCGCGTGAAAAATCAAATCAGCCACAACGGCAGGATGCTCCATTGGAAACATGTGAGATCCGTTCGCTTTAAAGCTCACGATTTGATGATGCGTTTTCATGTACTGTATATCAGCTGGATTAATCACATTGCTTTTATTCCCATAAATCAATGCGCAAGGGACGGATAGAGCCCCTTCATACCGATGCAACACATGGGGAATGGTCCGGTAAATTTGATATTCAATGCCTGGATCAAATCGAAGCGTGTAGCCCGATTCCTCTTTATTCAAGCCATATTCAATATAGTCATTCAGGCATGCAGGCGTAAAGTGTTTGAATAATTTACGGCTCTTTAAATAAGAAAAGGCCTCTTCTCGGGTTTGCCAATGGTGTCGTCGGCTGCGTGTACGAAACGCGGGCGTGACGTGATCAATCACACCTAACATTTTTGAAAGACGCAAAATACTGGACTTGAATCGGCCCAATAATGGGGAATCCAATAAAATAACCGATTTAAATAAGGCCGGTTGTTCAATGGATGCGAGCAAACTTAATATGCCGCCCAAAGAATGACCAACGGCAATCACGGGTTGTGTGGTTTTTGACTGAATGCTTAAAATGACTTCATCCACCAAGGCACGCCAATTTTCTGATACAGGAAATCGATGATCGTGCCCCACCCGTTCAATATAATAACAATTATATCTTTCTTCTAGTCGAGACAATAATTGATGATAACAGGGTGAAGGAAACCCGTTGCCGTGTACGAAATGGAGAGGCTCCCTCATACACGCACCATTTGATTCTTTTCACATTTTAATGACAACACGCCAAAGCTAAAATAAGCCAAAAGAAGTGCTACGCAAACGGCTCCCACCCCTTGGAATAGACCATTTACCGCGATTAAAATCATGAGCAAGGTCATGGGGGCGGTAGATGCCACCAGCAGCATGCGTGCGGTCTCGTAAAAGGTCAATTTGGATTTCAAAACAAGCCAAGCAAACGCTTGGGACATCATCGCAAGCACCATCAACGATGGAAAGAAAAGTCCTAAGATAAATGCAGCAATAGACGGATAAGTGGACAGAATAATCAACCATTTCATCCAGAGCACATGACTTGTCTGCAGCCATTCTGACGCAATAAATGTACTGGTATCCTTTTTGTCAAACACTTGGACTTTGAAAGCATCTGCCTCCTCCTTCGTGGGTGGGGTTGGGTTAAGGGCCCACGCTGGAAGACGAAAATAAAACTTATGTTTTGTGAATAAAAACGCTAATTCCGGATAAGGATTGTTTTTAATAGATACAACGCTTGTGGTATCAATGACAGCAAACACTTGACCTGATTTGCTCTTGACTAAATAAGGCATGGGTTTATTAAAAACAAGCGCACCCTTTTGAATATGCAGTGCAGGTATGTTTTTGATTGGCAGCGCCAATTCATTATCAAAAAATTGATTGAACGCAACAATGCCCTGTATCGACAAGGGGATGGACAGCATGGCAATCAAAAACAAACAATAGAAGAAACCAATCCCAGTCCAGCGTTTTGCTACATCCACATACAGGCGTCTCGAATAAAACGCCATGTACAAGGCTTCTGCGTAACCATAGATTGGGGAGTCAATTAGACGGAGCATTTGTTGTTGTTTTCGCATGTGTTTGGGGTTCCGGACTATCACCTGTCTCCTATTCTACTGTAATATATCCATGCTGCAAATCAATTGGAATAAGCCATGCTCAACCCAAAAGACACATTAACAAAAATAGCGGCCTTAGCCTGCTTGGATTTAAATACCGATGCAACGGCACAACTCACCCATGATGTCAGCGTTATCATGGATTATGTTGAACAATTGAGGCAGGTCGATACCCAAAATGTAATGCCACTCTTACACCCACTCGATTTACACCAACGGTTGCGAGCAGATACAGCCTCAGAAGCCAGTTGCTTGGAACAATTGG
>CAMAYA010000098.1 GCA_945862275.1 Legionella genomosp. 1
TATTGATATTTATCCGAATCTACTGCCGCACCATTTGGCACGTACAAATTAATCAGTCGAATGCCTGCTATTGTAGCCGCCAGAATACGGCGCTGCGGATCGATTAAATCAGGCACATCCGTGACCACATCTTCAATGGGATATCGACTGATCAGGGCAACGCCGTTATATGTTTTTTGTCCAGCGTAAACCACGTGATAACCTTGCTGACGAAAGGCGTCTATCGGAAATTTGTCATCCGTCATCTTGGTTTCTTGCAGCGCTAAAATATCCACTTGAGACGCATCAAGCCATGCCAGCACTTGGTCCAGGCGTACATTGAGCGAATTGACATTCCAGCTGGCTAATTTAATCACACCAGTCTCCTTGATAATCGATAAGCAGAGGCGAATGATCTGAAAATCGTGTGTCTCGATAAATAGAGACATCTGACACATGATCCGCCAACCCAGGCGTTATTACTTGGTAATCAATCCGCCAGCCGACGTTGTTAGCCCACGCCTGGCCGCGATTAGACCACCAAGTGTACTCGTCTTCGGCCTGATTTTTCACACGAAACGCATCCACGTAGCCCATAGGGCCATAAACATCATCCAACCAAGCACGTTCTTCGGGTAAAAATCCGGAGTTCTTTTGATTGCCACGCCAATTTTTAATGTCTATTTTTTTATGCGCAATATTAAAATCACCACAAATAATGATTTCGCGTCCTGCGGCACGGAGTGTTCGCAAGTGCAGGCCAAATCGTTCAAGAAAGTCAAATTTCACCACCTGTCGTGCATCCCCACTCGTACCGGAAGGCAAATACAGTGAGACGACGCTTAAATGGGGGTAATCAAATTGAATATAGCGCCCTTCTGTGTCACACGCATCAAAACCCAAGCCTTTTATTACTTGAAGGGGTTTTTTACGTGCATAGATGGCCACACCGCTGTACCCCTTTTTTACCGCATCATAATATTCACAATAAAAATTATCTGGACAATAAAGCGTATCAGTCAGTTGGTGCTCCTGAGCTTTGGTTTCTTGAATGCATACAAAATCAGCCTGTTGCAGATGCAGCCAGTCATAAAACCCTTTTCGAGCTGCCGATCGAATCCCATTGGCGTTAAAACTGATGACCTTCATAGCAAGCGCTGCGCGAGCAAGGCCGTGCGCTCGCCTAATCGCTTGGCCAGGGTTATTTCATCGGCACTTAACGGTAGATCATTGCCAGGCCCTGCTACGTGCGTGGCCCCATATGGCGTGCCGCCACTTTGTGTCGTGCTTAAGACAGGCTCGGTATATGGCAAGCCGAGTAACACCATACCATGGTGCATTAACGGCAGCATCATGCTCATTAAAGTAGTTTCCTGGCCTCCATGCATGGAGCCCGAAGATGAAAACACGCACGCGGGTTTGTTTACTAAATTTCCCGCCAACCATAAAGCAGACGTAGTGTCCCAAAAATATTTCATGGGGGCAGCCATATTGCCAAACCGTGTGGGGCTTCCAAGCGCAAGACCGGCACAATCGCGCAAATCATCGAGAGACACAAACGGCGCGCCGTCATCCGGAATGGGATTGTCTACGGCCTCACAAGTCGTGGATACGGGCGGCACGGTGCGCATACGCGCTTCCATTCCGTCCACACTGGCCACGCCACGTGCTATGTATTGCGCCAATTCGGCTACGGCGCCCGTTCGCGAGTAATACAAAACTAAAATATAAGGTTGAGTCATGACGTTTCCTTACAAAATATACCGAGTCAAATCCTCGTTGGCGAGCAGTTGCCCTAAATGCGCTTGAACATACTCGGTATCTACATGAACCGATTGTCCTGATTTGTCCGTGGCTTCGAAGGAAATCACTTCCAACAGACGCTCCATAACAGTATACAATCGCCGTGCGCCAATGTTTTCAGTGCTTTCATTCACTTGCCAAGCCACTTCCGCAATCCGGCGAATACCTGTTTCGTCGAAGCGAAGTTCCACGCCTTCTGTACTCATCAACGCGATGTATTGTTCGGTGAGTGAGGCATTGGGCTCGGTTAAAATTCGGACGAAATCTTCAGCGGTCAATGCCGATAGTTCAACTCGAATGGGTAGACGCCCCTGCAGTTCCGCAATCAAATCAGACGGCTTGGCCACATGAAACGCCCCGGATGCAATAAATAAAATGTGATCCGATTTAATCATGCCATATTTAGTTGAAACCGTGGTGCCTTCGACCAGCGGCAGTAAATCACGCTGCACCCCTTCACGCGACACGTCTCCGCCCTGCTCTGCGCGTTTAGCCACTTTATCAATTTCATCAATGAATACGATGCCGTTTTGTTCAACACTTTCAATAGCACGCAGTTTAATGTCTTCTTCGTTGATTAATTTGGACGCTTCTTCTTCGCTTAAGATTTTCATGGCTTTTCGAATCGATAGCTTGCGTGTCTTCGTGCGGCCAGTGCCTACCTGTTGGAACATGGTTTGCAATTGATTGGTCATTTCTTCCATGCCAGGGGGCGCCATGATTTCTACCCCAATCGGTGATGCCGTCACCTCTATTTCAATTTCATTGTCATTCAGCAAGCCTTCTCGTAATTGTTTACGGAAGGTTTGTCGCGTGGAAGAATCTTTTTCATCGGCCGATGCTCCCCGTGCTGGCGGCAACAAAATATCCAATACGCGTTCTTCTGCGGCGTCTTCAGCCTGGGTTTGAACTTTTTTTACTGCCAATTCGCGCTCTTGCTTGATCGCAATATCGGCCAAATCACGGATGATTGAATCCACATCGCGACCGACATACCCAATCTCTGTAAACTTAGTGGCTTCCACCTTGATAAAAGGCGCGCCGGCTAATTTTGCCAACCGCCGGGCAATCTCTGTTTTCCCAACACCCGTAGGCCCTATCATCAAGATATTTTTAGGCATGATTTCTTCACGCAGCACAGGGTCGTGAATCTGCATACGACGCCAGCGGTTTCGAAGCGCAATCGCCACAGCCCGTTTAGCGGCATCTTGACCAATAATATAATTATCCAATTCTTGTACAATTTCACGCGGCGTCATGACCGTCATCGTTTTTGTTTTATTCACAATGGCTATCCAATTCTTCAAGGGTTAAGTTATGGTTGGTATAAATACAAATATCACCCGCAATGTTTAAACTTTTTTTCACGATTTCCATCGCAGATAGTTTCGTATTGCCCAACAATGCGCGTGCGGCAGCCTGTGCATATGGACCACCAGAACCAATCGCCATGATCCCTTCTTCAGGCTCAATCACATCACCGTTGCCTGTAATAATGAGCGACGAGTGACCATCAGCCACGGCCAGCAACGCTTCCAGGCGACGTAAGAATTTATCCGTGCGCCAATCTTTCGCTAACTCCACAGCCGCGCGCACCAAATGCCCTTGGTGCATTTCCAGCTTGCTTTCAAAGCGCTCAAACAAGGTAAACGCGTCTGCCGTGCCGCCTGCAAAGCCCGCAATGACTTTATCTTTATATAGCCGTCTGACTTTCCGCACGTTGCTTTTCATCACCGTATTGCCGTGCGTTGCCTGTCCGTCCCCGCCAATCACGACTTTATTGCCCCGCCTAACGGATAAAATGGTTGTACCGCGAAATTGTTCCATCATCAATCCTCAAAAAAAGAAACCCCATGCAACAATGGCTCCATCGACAGCGCTTCAGCCAAGCTTTGCCCCACATCTGCAAACGTATCGCGACGGCCAATAAAGCGCCCTTCCACAAGGGGACCAAAAACCAACACTGGAATGTGCTCGCGAGTATGATCCGAGCCTGGGAATGTGGGGTCGCACCCATGATCCGCCACAATCACGACCAGATCATCCGGCTTTAGCATACGCTCTAATTCAGGGAGACGCGCGTCAAATTGTTCCAATGCGTTTGCGTAACCAGGAATGTTTCGCCGATGCCCGAAGGACGAATCAAAATCCACAAAATTAGAAAAAATCAAGCTGCCTGCGGGTGCAGTTTCCATCGCGAGCAATGTCGCATCAAATAGCGCCATATTGCCGTCGGCATGAATGGTTTCTGTCATGCCTTGATGAGCAAAAATATCGGCTGTTTTTCCAATGGCGATTACTTCGCGGCCTGCTTGCTGAAGACAATCCAACAACGTTTTCGCAGGCGGCAGCGTTGAATAATCCCGCCGATTTCCCGTGCGAGAAAACGCGCCAACTGTCCCCATAAACGGACGCGCAATGACGCGACCGACATGGTACTTGTCCACCAATTTTCGTGCAATCTCACACACATCATACAATCGTTGTAATCCAAAGTGTTCTTCATGCGCTGCAATTTGCAAAACACTGTCCGCTGACGTGTAGACGATGGGCTTTAATGTGAGCAAATGTTCTTCACCCAAGGCATCAATAATATCCGTACCAGACGCATGCTTTTGACCCAATACGCCGGGCAGTCCTGCCAATTGAATCAGCTCATTGATTAATTCAGGCGGGAAACAAGGCTGCGTTTCTTCAAAATAACCCCAAGGATTCATCACCGGCACGCCCATTAATTCCCAATGGCCGCTGGGCGTGTCTTTGCCTAAACTTTGTTCGACGGCATAACCGTAAAGTCCTGCAGGGGGTGCCAGAGTAGATAAATCAATCATCTTGAGGCCAGAGCTGGCCACCGCGGCGTGGTATAACCCCAATCGTGCCAAATGAGGGATTTGCAACGGCCCATGCCGTAGATTAACCTGGTCGGCCAACCCATCTCGACATGCTTCAACAATATGCCCAAACGTATTCGCCCCAGCATCACCATACGCAGGCGCGTCAAGGCTGGCGCCAACGCCTAAAGAATCCATCAACAATACAATCACGCGTGCAACACTCATGCCTCTTATCCTTGTATGTTCCGGCAATGGGTTTCTTTTAAACCCAACAATACAAACCACGCCAGACTTAACCCAAGCGGCAGAATAATGGCTGCCAACTGGTAGTCAGGCAACGAATAAACCGGCACGCCATCGACCACTTTCGCATGCCCATGCCATAACAGCAACGTACTGAATAGATTTTGGTACACGATGTACCCGCCCTGCGTCAAAATAGACACCATGCTCACGGCGGTCGCGGTCATCGCAGGCAAGCTGCTTTCTGCAACAAAGGCATAACCAATCACTTGGGATGCTGTGAAAAAGCCTAA
>CAMAYA010000099.1 GCA_945862275.1 Legionella genomosp. 1
TCGCTTGCCGTTAATTGTTAGGAGCATGATTCGTCTCTCATTTGATCGATAGTCTGCCTAAATTCGCTGACGTCTTTAAAGCGTTTATACACAGAGGCAAAACGCACGTACGCCACGTGATCCATACGATACAACTGCTCCATCACCCATTGTCCGACTTGGCTAGAATCGATTTCACGTTCCCCATGCTGTCTGATTTTCTGCATGATGGTGATAATGGCGTCTTCTAAATCATCCATACTCACCGGACGTTTTTCCAATGCACGCAACATTCCTGCGCGCAAATTATCCATGCTAAATGGTTTTCGCCGACCATCACGCTTGATGATCGATGGCATAACCAGTTCCGCGACCTCAAACGTCTTGAATCGCTCGTGGCAAATCAAGCACTCGCGGCGTCTTCGGACTTGGGCGCCATCAGCGACCAAGCGGGAATCAATCACTTTGGTATCGGTTTCATGACAAAAAGGACAATACATCGCTATCCATAAACTGGGAATTCGTGGCACAATGTTAACACATGTGCTCGGACGCGTCCGATCATTTCGTCATCCGCTATATTATCCAACACATCTGCAATCCAACCCGTGAGCAAAACGATTTCGGTCTCTTTAAATCCACGCGTGGTCACTGCCGGTGTCCCCAAACGCAACCCACTGGTAACAAACGGTGAGCGAGGATCGTTCGGAACAGCATTTTTATTCACGGTGATATTGGCGCGACTTAAAGCGGCATCTGCATCTTTCCCCGTTATATTTTTATCAGTCAAATCCAACAGCATCAAATGGTTTTCCGTACCACCAGAAACAATCCGGTATCCGCGTGCCTGCAACACGTTTGCCATTGTTTTTGCATTGAGCAACACTTGCTGTTGATATATCTTAAATTCGGGCAGCAATGCCTCTTCAAACGCCACGGCTTTAGCAGCAATCACATGCATCAACGGGCCGCCTTGCGTGCCGGGAAAAACGGCTGAATTGAGTTTTTTTTCAATTAATTCGTTTCCACGCGCCAGAATAAGTCCCCCACGCGGGCCACGCAATGTTTTATGCGTAGTGGTCGTGACCACATCGGCATACGGAATCGGCGACGGATATACGCCCGCAGCAATCAGGCCAGCAACATGCGCCATGTCCACCAAGAGAAAAGCACCAATGCTATCTGCAATAACACGAAATCGAGCCCAATCCACGACCTGTGAATAGGCAGAAAATCCTGCGATGATCAATTTGGGCCGATGAAGCACGGCTTGCGCCTCAAGGGTCTCGTAATCAATCAAGCCGGTGGTTTCATCAATGCCGTATTGCAAGGCCCGATACACTTTCCCTGAAAAATTAACCGAAGAACCATGTGTCAAATGGCCGCCATGCGACAACGACATGCCTAAAATCAAGTCGCCCGGTTCTACCAAGGCCATCATTGCCGCTGCATTCGCTTGAGAACCAGAATGTGGTTGCACATTCGCATAATCTGCTGAAAACAGGGCTTTAGCGCGAGAAATGGCCAACGATTCGGCAATATCAACGTATTCGCAACCGCCATAATAGCGCTTGCCAGGATAGCCCTCGGCATATTTATTGGTCAACACGGATCCTTGCGCTTCTAATACACGCGGGCTCGCATAATTCTCCGAGGCAATGAGTTCAATGTGATCTTCCTGTCGACGGCGCTCGCCTTCCATGGCCTGCCACAACACATCATCAAAGCCTTTAATCGTGTCTTTTTGATTGAACATCAACCATCCTTATTTTACGATGAGATTATTCTGAACATCTTTTACACCGATGGTATCATCCGCAACGATGCCCGCACGCTGCTTGATGGCCTCACTGTTGACAAACCCACTCAATTGCACGTTGTCTTTGTAGGTTTTTACCTTAATGCTCATGGCCGCTTTAGCGCCTAGCATGTCTACGAGCCGCCCTTTGACTTTAGCTGTAACCGCAGCGCTATCGAAATATTGGCCTGTGCTCTCGCTGGTTGATGAGCCTGTGCAGCCTATTGTGAAGAACACAACCAGCGATAACACCATGATTTTTATTATTTTTATCATCTGGATTTCTCCTGTTTTTCAATAACCCCTTACGACGCGCGAAGCAACGCTTTCGCCTGATTCATTTCATATATAATCTCAACCGTCATACCAGCATGTACATAATCACCAAACAAATGCCGACCACTAAACGTATCAATATCCAACTCCATCCCGCGGTGGCAATACCCATTATAAAAGAGAGAAATGTAATGAGGCAATTCAAAGCTATAGACATTAAATGGCTCAAGAGGAATGCCATCATCAAAAATCCCAAACACACGCATATCGGAGAAACTTCGATTAATGATTTCAATTTCACAGCTTCCAGCCCATTGAGCGGAAGGCCCTACTGCATCCACTTGCGGGTGGACATGTTGATTTGCGGCATGCACAGAAGAAAACAACCCCAGCATACTCCCAAAAACCCATGCGTTTAATTTCATAACAACAACTCCCAAACGGATATTAAACGCCAATGCTAACATAGTCTCTCATCGAGTCAATGGGTTTTTTATGCGCAAGATATCATTTATTTAATAAAAATAGTATTCTTTCTTCCCTCGAAAATACAAACCACTCAGGTTCCCATGAAAAAAGCTGTTGTGCTCTTATCCGGAGGACTGGATTCAACCACTTGTCTGGCTTACGCTGCATCAAATGGATATGCTTGTTATGCGCTCAGTGTTGATTATGGACAGAAACACCATGCGGAATTAGATGCGGCAAAAAAAATAGCGCGGCATTTTGGGGTTATCCAACATGAAATTATTCCCTTGTCGATAGGTCATTTAGGCGGTTCGGCATTAACGGATGACGCGATCAATATACCAAACCACACCGGCGCCAAAAGCATTCCATTAACCTATGTTCCCGCACGAAACACCATCATGCTGTCCATCGCACTCGGTTGGGCTGAAATAGTGGACGCTGATTCGATTTTCATTGGCGTCAGTGCTGTTGATTACTCAGGCTACCCCGATTGCAGGCCAGAATATATTGACGCATTTCGAGCGATGGCGAATCTTGCCACGAAGAAAGGAGTTGAAGGGCATGGGGTTCAAATCGAAACACCCTTGATTCATTTAAGCAAAGCCGAAACTGCCCTATTGGGCCATTCGCTGGGCGTCGACTATGCCCAAACGGTGTCGTGTTACAAAGCGACTGACGAAGGCCTGGCTTGTGGTCAGTGTGATAGTTGTTATTTGAGGAAAAAAGGGTTTTTGGATGCAGGGATGGTTGATCCAACACGGTATATCTTACACTGATGACTCGTTTCATGCTTAATGATATAGTCGGCTCAATATCAATCAGAGCCCATTAAAATGCCCATTAAATTCCCTCAATTGCCGATTAAAGATCCTTTGTTAAGAAAACGCATGACCATTATGGTCATCGCCCTGTTGGTTGTGTTTGGTGGCATCATTGCCTTTAATTTATTCAAATCATTTATGATTAAGCGGTATTTTGCACACTTCGAACCCCCATATGTCACGGTGTCGTCTGTTACTGCAGTAAAAAAGAACTGGGAACCGCGGATTGCAGCAGTGGGTAATTTTGTGGCCATGAATGGTGTCGATGTCAATTCACAAGCCAGTGGCAATGTGGTCGCTATTCATTTCACCTCAGGTGAATCAATCGAAAAAGACCAACCTCTTATTGACATTGATGACAGCGTGGATCAGGCCACGCTCAAATTTAACCAAGCGGAACTCGCCCTGCAAACACTCAATTACAAACGGCAAACTGACTTGCTCAAACGCAATGCAACGTCCGGATCGAGTGTCGATGAAGCAAAAGCCAAATTAGTAGAAGCCGCAGCCAATGTGGAAAAAACTCAAGCCCTCATTCAGCAAAAGCACATTAAAGCCCCTTTTTCAGGACAGATTGGGATTAGCCAAATTGACCTCGGCCAATACATCATGACAGGCCAAACACCCATTGTGGCCCTGCAATCAATGGACCCTATTTTTCTTGAGTTTTACTTGCCAGAACAACTGTTAGGTCGCCTGCATATCAACCAACCCCTTACGTTTTCAGTGGAACAAAATAAACACTTGCGATTTAACGCCACCATCACGGCCATCAACTCCAAAATAGACACAAACACCCACACCATAAAAGTACAAGCCACCCTTCCAAACTGCCCAACCGATTCTTTAAACGTCAAAAACCAACACGCCTCGTGCAGCAGCGCATTAAATACCAAAAATAAAGTAACGCGGTTTAATTTCATGCCCGGTATGTTTGCATCCATTGAAGTGAACCAGCCGCCCATACCCAATGTTGTTGTTTTACCCTCAACGGCTATCTCTTACTCTTTATATGGTGACTCCGTCTTTGTCATCGAAAAAGACGGAGAAATCCTACGCGTCAAGCGTGTGTTTGTACGCACAGGTGAACAGCAAGGAAATGTCACCCAGATCCTCAAAGGCATTCAAGCCGGCCAAGAAGTCGTCGCCTCAGGGGAGTTGAAACTACAAGATGGCACACGGGTCACCATCAACAACGACGTGCAACTCAATAGCATTATCAATTCTGACCAATTGGGCCAATAAATACATGAAATTCACTGATCTTTTTATCAAACGTCCGGTATTGGCTTCTGTAGTCAGCTTATTGATCCTTCTTTTTGGGATCAATTCACTGACCAAAATGTCCATTCGCCAGTATCCACGCATGGATAACGCCATCATCACCGTCACCACCAACTATCCTGGTGCTGATGCCAATTTAATCGCAGGATTTATCACAACACCCCTGGAGGGTGCGGTGGCCAGTGCTGAGGGCATTGACTACATGACCTCCACCAGCGTCCAAGGGGTGAGCACCATTTCGCTCACAGTGAAGCTCAACTTCGACCCCCAAATCGCATTTACCGATGTGATGAGCAAAGTCCAGCAAACGCTAAACCAATTGCCCCCCGAAGCACAACAACCGGTTATTTTAAAAAAGTCAGATACGTCAACTCCCTTGATGTATATCAGCCTTGACAGCCATGACATGACGCCTCAGCAAATTACAGATTACGCCACACGCGTTGTAAAACCACAATTGGAAACCGTCAATGGAGTCGCTG
>CAMAYA010000100.1 GCA_945862275.1 Legionella genomosp. 1
TAAGGTGGGGGTTCTCATCTTTGCTACGACAGCAATCATTTATTTTCCGTTTATTGGCTATGATTTCAGTCAGGCACTGCTGACTCAGGCTCGCCTTCCGTCTGAGCATCCTGTGCTTATTCTCGCAATGACACTTCTTGTGGCGGCGGCATGGTATGTGTGGCAATTCTCACGTGTTGGTTGTTCGTCCATTATAAAGCCTGGTCGTGTTGGCGTGGCCGTTAGTTGGATCCTGTTTGGTGTTGCGGTATTGTTGCAGCTGGGTGCTTGGCGCGTTCTGGGTGAAAACGCCATTGTGCCAGAATGGAGGTGGGATGCCCATGCTGATGCTGTTTTCTACCCAATCAGTCAAGTGATGGCAGGCAAAACATTATTGGTTGACTTGCCGTCGCAATACGGGCTCTATCCAGAGCTGCTTGCACCGATTTTCAAGGTGATTGGTTTTTCTATTTTTCATTTCATAGCGCTTTGCGCGGTACTTCAAGTGTTTTCATTAACTGCCGTTTATTGGGTCGTGAATCGGTCTGTACGAGATAACGCCATTAGGATTTCGTGCGCATTGGCATTGATTATGGTGACATTTGGAACGGCTGTATGGTTAATTGGCCTAGGTGATCCCTATTATCAGTACTGGCCAATCCGATTCGTATGTCCGGCTATAGCCGTTTTTCTCTTTTACCGCTATTCGAGGCAGCCAACGCCATGGCGTGCATTCCAAGTATCACTGATGGGTGCCGTTGGTGCACTTTGGAATATGGATTCTGGCTTGATGATTGTTATAGCCTTTGCCAGCGTGTTGGTTCTCAAATGGATAGTGATTCGCTCCGTGGGGCATCGTGATTCTGTGCTTGAACGACGTCAATTACGTAACGCATTGATTGTACATCTGGGGACTTTTGTAACCGTCATATTTTTAACGTTTAGGTATTTATTTTTGAAGGGCGGAGGACCGCTGCATTGGAACTGGCTGTTCGAATATCAAAAAATATTTTATGGCCTGGGCTTTGGGATGATGCCCATGCCACTTCACCCCTACCCCTGGATGTCTGTTTTAGGTATTTATTTGATGGCGTTGATCGTCGCTGCCCAGTCATGGGCATTTAACCTACGGGCAAAAAATGCGGATCTGCTCTCGTTTATCAGCTTGCTAGGACTTGGGTTGTTCATCTATTACGAGGGACGATCGCATCATTTGAATCTCATCACTGTCTGTTGGCCAGCAATAGTGCTTATTGCAATGTTGGCGGATAGAGTGCTGCGTGCTGTGCGTGCAGGCCTCTTAAGCCGGCAGCACCTACTATTCCCAATCGCGGCTCTTTCAGTACTTCTATTCTGCAGCATTCCACTGGTACTTGCTTCAGTAAAATTAGGGAAAAGTGCCATCGCTGAATTTGAGCGTCGCTTTATACCTGCGGACGAATTAGTGAGCGACGAGTTACGATTTATTCGACAGCACTCGAAGCCTGGCGATGAGTGCGTGATGCGTTGTCGCCGGCAGGGCTTGTATTATGCAGCAACGGGGCTCAGTTCTCCCATTTCTGGACCAGGATTCGTTGAGACGATTTTACAGCGAGACCGTGACGCGTTTCTCGATAAGCTGACCCGGAAGCGCTACGCGTGTATTTTTGTCGGTGTTGTCCCATCCAGCGCGTTGGATCTAGGTTTGGATCCGATGAAAATTCTTCATGGGTATGAAGTGGTTGCAGAGAATTCGCATCATTCAATCTTGCTTTTGAGGGAGGCACATCATTCCTAAACCGGATAGGCATCATTTTTCCTTGGCAAAAAGCAAATAATCATAGAAAATACACCACCATTTCCCACAATTTATTTTGTTCGGCTCATTTGATCAGAAATCGAAAACCGATAAACAGAGGTGTCATGTTATGGAAAATATCCCAAGAAAAATTTATTTATCAGTCACATTCATCCTGGTTTTGTTGTATATCTGGTTTGCATGCCTTCAGTATACCGAGTTTTTTTATGAAGCTCAGTTTCTACATATCGATTTTATTCACGATTTAGTGAATGGTGCATTTAATGCAAAACATTTTTTTACTACGTTTGGGGAACACTTGTTTCCTGGTTATAACGTATTGCTTTATGTTAACTATACTCTCTTCGGATTGACGGGGTTGTTTGAATTGGTGTGTAGTGTGCTTGCGTCCATTGTCATGGCCTATGTGTTGTGTAAGGCTGCTACAAAAGAAAAACGCAGCAGCTGGCTGCCTCTAGTGATCGTGGCCATTGTGCTTTCACCGGTGCAAAATATCATGTGGGGAATGGCGCTTGCGGCTCATCTGTCGACATTATTACTCGTTTTGATTGCGTATCTGATTTACTTCAAGCCGAGCACGCCTAGTCAATGGATTTGGATAAGCCTACTCGTTCCTATCTACGTGGTATTCTTTGCGGGTGCTTATGCAGTTGGTTTTTTAGCGGTGATTGCATCCGTTTGTGTTCTAGGTGACATTCAAAAAGATAAAAAAACAGGGTTGGTCTTGCTGGGCGCGTCGCTGATATCATACCTTGCATACTATTATCTACTAGAGCACTACGGCCCTGGATTAAGCCATAGCGCGATGGGGTATGATTTCAATTTCACATCGATTGCTGGTTTTGCTGATTTAATGCTGGGTTCAAGCTTGTTAGGCAAGGCTTTGTTTGAAAAATACCAGTCGTTAACGATTTATTATGTGGCAGGTTTTTATGTTTGTTGCATATTGCTCCTGATGGCGGGGGCAATATTATTTAAAATCAAAGGAAAGCTTACAAACCAGGATAAATTTTTTATTGCGCTGTGTGTGTATGCGTTAGTGAATATAGTGATTGTTTCTATAGCAAGAAATACAAATGGGCCAGAGGGTGCATTGGGTCAGTGGTATCAAGCGCATTTGAAATTTATTCCGGTCGCTATCGCTTATTTCTTATCCTCCAATGAAACGCAATCAAAGGGATACACCATTGCCAGGTATTTGCTACTGAGTATTTTAGTTACATTTTTATCCTTAGGGTATGTGAGAGAGTATATAAAAGGGCCATATGTTAGTGGCTGGAAAAGCAATATAAACGCCTCTATTCCAGAGCATTTCGTTCACCCGGAACGTTTTTTATCATCGAAAAACTCGGATCCTTTATCCTGGGATGCACAGGCAGTGCATGATGGACTTAAGCTATTGTATAACAATAATTTATCTCATTTCAGACACAGTAAAGCCATTGCGTCTACCGGTTTAAATCCCGACGGGTGGGTTGAAAAAACGGACGACCCGTTCTTTGATGTTATTTGCCCATCGGCTGCAAAATCCATCATTATCCATTTTGACCGCATCAATATGAATAATATGGGATTTTTTCCTAAAAACACGCACTTAGTAAATCAGCATGAGGCGTATCAAATCACTTATTATTTTCATAATGAAATAAAATACTTTAGGTTAAATGTTTCTAAATTCGCGCCATATCAGAGTGAAAACGCACGGGATTTGAGAATTTTGCTGTTTCATGTAACGGATCTCCAGTGCGTTTAGAGTGGATCTGTCATGCTTTGAGTGAATTTTAGGTTGTTATACTCAAATGCCAGTACACCTGGATGCTCGGTCATTAGCGTTGTTAAATCATGTTTGGTTTCTGCACAAAATATAGTGGGTTTTTTATTCGAATAAAGCTCAAAAAACCGATTTATTTTCGCGGTTCCACAGGCTTCTGGATCGGCAAGCAGTAGCAACTCATTGGAGTGCTCTTGACCCAAAAAAAGTGGAATCATGTCTGTTTTGATGGCGTTCCCAAATTTAGCCCAACCCACCATATAAATTCTATCAAATGACCGGGTGATTCGGTTGTCTATAATTAGTATGGCGATACTCGCAACCACGCATATAACGCCAATTGTCTTTTTTGATCTGCGCGTTGGCAACCCGTAGGCCCAGGCAAAGGATAATAAAATCAAGGCAAAGGGTGCATACTCCCACCGCCCTTCGACACGAATGGTAAATATTGGAGGTATTAAAAGCAGGCCGATTAAGGACAGAAGACTGAATAGATAGCCTAAATTATGCCTGGCCGATGTTGTTGAGGTAGACATTGATCGTGCAGTGACATAAATACATGATAAGGTAAAGATGACGGCCATGAGCCAAGCGGAAAAATGATTTCCAGGGGTGTTGGGATTAATTGAAATGGCATTTCCTATTAAATATGCGGGCCCATCATTGAAGCCAATCAACGAGAGCAATGCCTCGTGTGTGTGGGTTATGATCATAGGAATATCTATTGTAATATTGTAGCCGCCTGTGCCCACAAAAAAGGGGGTATGCAATAGTAAAACTTTAACGATGAAGTTAGAGCCTAGTACTGCTAAACAGGCCAAAGCAAGCAAACTTCTGTATTTAAACGTCATGCCTTTGTTTGAACGGGAATTAAAGAGAATAACCGCCAGCCATGGAATGACAACAATATAACGCTCGTGCGTATAAATAGATAATGTAATCGCTATGATGGCCAGCCATTGCCATCGTTTGGGTGTTGTGTCATTTTGTGATCGCAACACAGCATAAATCATGGCTAGAAAAAAAGCCAATGCAACTGACTCTACCGGGCCTATCACTTGGGTCACTTGATACAAAGCCAAGCGGGATGAAGCAAACGCGATTGTTAATATAAGAGGGATAGCAAACTTATTATTGGATAGGCGCGAGGCAATAAGAAAAAAAAACACGCTATTCAAGCCTTGCATGACCAGATTAAAGGCAAGGTAGAGCGTTAGATTTTTATCAAATACTGAAAAAAGAAAATGACATATGATTTGGAATACGGGTCTGTATTTATCAAAAATGGATGCGGCGAGTGATTGTTGAATCGTGCTCGCGAATACGCCGTCATAGAATGCCCACAGGCTATATAGGTCATCTGCAAAAAATACTTTTGGCTCCCAGGGCGAAAATCGCCAGTATGCAACGCCGACCGCAACAACAAATATAAAAATTAATTTAACGACAAAGTTGCTTTTCGCTAGCGTCATTAAGTCTGATATTTTCTCAATGATCCCATTGATAT
>CAMAYA010000101.1 GCA_945862275.1 Legionella genomosp. 1
CGATACCCAACGCATCTACCGCGCGCTAGAAGTGCATGCCATAACCGGCCAATCGCTGTCAGCTTGCCTAGGGACTGGAACGCGTCCAGCAGCCTATCAATTTATTCATTTCATGCTGCTGCCTGCAAACCGTGCCTGGCTGCATGCACGCATTGAGCAGCGTTTTATGCAGATGTTAGCAGAAGGGCTGATTGATGAAGTGGTGAGTTTATTGCAACAATGGCCGCAGCTCACCGCCTCGCATTCCGCGATGCGATGTGTGGGATACCGGCAAGCCTTTGAGTATTTGAATGGTGAGTATGATGATACCACGTTGTGCGCAAAAGGCACCGCGGCGACCCGCCAATTGGCGAAACGCCAGTTGACTTGGTTGCGCCATTGGCCGGATGGGCACCATTTTGAGGCAGAAGATCCAGTCGTTGCGAGTAAGCTGATGGCGATGATGAGGCAATGCCTGGATTTATAATACTATATATAGTATCATTTATTGAAACTCAGAGTGGAAAATGGGTTCAACGTGTGCCACGACCGCTCCATTTGCTCAGTGGTTTAAACAGCCCACCAGGATGGAATAGAGGGTTGTAGGGGCGGGTTATTGTTGATATTCCTTAGTCCCCGCCATAATCAACTTATACACGCGCTCACTAATGATGCCCTCCTGAAATTTTTCCTTGGCATCCTGAGTCATTAATTGACCACGTTGGCGAACAAGTTTACGGGTGTTGGTTGTGATTTCATTCGGGTTCCCATCGAGAAGCATGTCGCGTGTCTCTTCATCAAATACCAAATATTCGCGCAACGCGACGCGTTTGCCATCGACTGTTGGAACCAATTTTTGCCAAATACAAAGACGAATGGTTTCTAAGATATCAATGGTGCGGCCTAAGCGCTCTTCACCTGAAAACGAGGTGACCAATCGACGCATGGTCTCGGCAACGCCTGAAGTGTGGAGCGTGGTGTAAACAGGATGGCCGGTAAGGGCTGCCTCTAATGTGGCGGCAATGGTTTCTGGATCACGGCACTCGCCGACCATGATGAGTCGTGGTTTACGTCGCAGCGCATTGCGTACCCCTTCAGCAAAACTAGGGAGATGACGTGGAATTTCGGATTGACTGACCACGGCGGAAATGGTCTCAATTTCATCAAATACAAACTCAATCGGCGCCTCATAGGTTAATACCTTGCGATTGGAATCTTCCTTTTCAATCAGATCACGGATGATAGATGCCAATAACGTGGTTTTGCCTGATCCCGTTGAGCCGGTAATAAAAACGATGCCTTCTTGCGGTGCGATGGCATCCAGAATATTTTGCGGCAAATTCATTGTTTCTAGTTTTGGAGGTGTGGTCGGGATGGTCCGCATGGTTATCTGTATCCCATCATGCCCGTCAACCAGGCATGATGTGGCGTTAATCCGATACCGAAAACGAACGCCACGATTGGGACGAAATTCATAATGCGTATCAATGTCTTTGCCAGACAGCAGTTGAGCGGTACCATTTGGGCCATACATGCCATTGATCAAATCCCCAAGCTCGGTGTTGGATAATGAGCGGTTGGTGATTTTTAACAGCATGCCATACACCTCAACGAAAATGGGTGATCCGGTTTGAATGGTGATGTCTGATGCTTCTAGTTTTTGAGCGTGTTCGAGCATCTTATCCATAAATACGGGCGTGAACCGCGTGGGCTCGTCAGGCATCAGATGGGTGTTCAAGGGATTTTTCTCCTCTTAGCCTGGTGCAATCATTGGTTGCCAGGTTCTGCTGGTGACGGTTATTTTAGCGGTTTTTATTTGCTGTTCCATGTTCCTAAATCGTTCCAATGCATCTTCATCTTTGGCCACAGCGGCACGCCATTCACTGCTATTGATGTTTAAAGCAGGCAACGCAGTAATACGTAACACGCGGTCATCAATGCGAATTTCGTCGCCATCTCCGGTTACGCCGAGCTCTGTGTTCGAAACGTATGGGGGGGACACCATGTTCATGGCCAATAATTTACGGTAAAGAATCATGCCAGTAAAATCTTCTTTGATGCGTGCAATGCTTTCTTCTAGGATGGTATTGGCTTGTTCGACCCCGTTTTCCCACCCTTTTGCGACAAAAGCGCTCCATATCTCTTGTTCTTCTTTCGTCTTGGGCAATAAGGTAATATTGGGGGTCTCTGGCGCTTGGTAGTCCATCCATAAATATTGCCGCCAATCTGGAGGCGTGGTAATGAAATGGGCTTGTTTTGAAACTTTATAGGTGCGATCGGACACGCGAATCGTTTGTGTGTCGTCCACATTCAGAGTGTTTCGCCCCTCTAACAAGACAGGAGGCAAGACATTGTGCTCCAACACCAAGGCATTAAAATCATAAATGGTGTCTAAATTTCGTGTTTGTTTGACCAATGCGTCATCGATGTATTTTGCACGCCATGCAAGACCCGATTGGGCACCGACACTCAACGCGGTTTCTTTGATGGCCATTTCACGGATTCGTCCCGTTGTGGGCATGTTTCTCGCGGTTTCTTTTTTCGTGTTCGACAGCGCTTGTAGCCCCGCAAGCGACGTTGTGTCGCCCACTTGATGCCGGTTTGTGGCGGCGCATGCGGCAAGGAGAAGTGCCATCATGGCCGTGAGTAAGTTACGAATATATATTTGCATAGCGTAATTCAACAACCTGGCTGTTAGGGTATACATGAATAGAGGCTTTTCTGCCCGCCTGATAATCAATATTACGTAATATTTCGGCCAAACTTTGATCATGAAGATCAAGGCTTATTAAAATGGGAACAGCAGGTACTTGCCCCAGAACGCGCAAATGAAAATGCGCGGCATGAGCGATCCGACCGGTTAGTTCGGCAATAGGCCCGGACCAATCAACCGTCGCGCGTGCTTGTAAATTATATGCGTTAGGAATGGTTAATGTGTTGTCTTTGTTTGGCGGCAAGATGACTTTCTCAACGCGAGCCATGTCCATCATGGAATCGCTAACGGAATTGGCCGCTTCAGCCAATTTGATGGTGGCGTCATCGCTCGGATCATTCGTGGGTGGTTTCTTATAGTTTGTGGTGGCACATGCTGTTATCAGCGCTGATGCCAAGAAAAGCAGAATAAGCTTATTGTTCATCGATGATGCTTTTGGGCCATGAGTATTTCATTGATTGAAACAGGAGCCAGCCTCCTTGTCAAGGCATTCGTTTTCGATGCAGTGAATAAACGACAAGGCCTGCTTTTTTTGATTTAACCGGCTCCCAAATGCGCTCGTCCAGCGCCACCTCGACCGGCGTTTCGAGGTATAATAATCCACCCTCCACCAGCACAGGTGAATGAGCCAATGTTTCAATGCAGCTGAGTAAATGGCTTTGATCAAACGGAGGATCGACAAACACAATATCAAATTGTTCTTTCGTTTGTTGCATATACGCGCACGCATCCGCACAGGCCACTTTTATCTGAGGGGCATGGAATGCGGATGCGATTTTTTGAAGGTTGGCATGCGCTGCAGGCGCGCGTTCAATCAATACCACTTGACTCGCTCCGCGTGAAAAGGCTTCAAACCCTAATGCCCCGCTTCCTGCAAAGGCATCCAAACACCGTGCGCCGCGAATGGTTTGCATTAACCAGTTGAACAACGTTTCACGCACTCTATCCGGCGTTGGGCGTAGTCCATCGATATCAGGAAAGGAGAGTTTTTTACCCCGATATTGACCGCCAATGATTCGAATGGTTTGTCTCATGGCGCGCCTACCGTCACTTGTAGAAAGGCTTTCGGGTTGATTTGGTGCTGAAAGGCTTGCTGGATATCCGTTCGTTGAACGGCATTAATGTGGGCGATGTAGGTGCTTAAGAAATCCTTTGGTAATCGATAAAACGCTATTTTTAACAGCATGTCTGCCATGCTGCGATTACTGGACAACGAGAGCGGGAAGCTACCGGTTAAATATTGTTTGGCCGCAGTCAGTTCTTCCTCTGTGGGACCTGACTGGATAAACGACGCGAGTGCTTCACGTGTAACATCCAATGCAGATTTCGTCTGATTATTTTTGGTTGAGAATGCAATCATAAACGGCCCATTTCCAGGCATGGGAGCAAATTGGCTATTTACACCGTAGGTTAATCCTCGCTTTTCGCGTAACTCTTTTGCCAGTCGTGACACCAGTGAACCGCCTCCTAGAATGTAATTGCCCACTTGGAGTGGAAAATACTGTTTGTTTTGATGGGTTATTCCTAGCAGGCCGAGACACACCACCGTTTGGGAGGCAGGATGTGGAACCTCAATGGTTAATTCGCCCGCGAGCGGCTTGGCTAAGGGAATGCTGGCTGCTGGCCGTCCTTGGGGTAAGTCATGCGTTAGCTTGTCCGCGATTTGATGCGCGAGGCTTGAGTCAATGGCCCCTACAAGAACGATCACCGCATTGCGGCTAACCACGTATTGCCGATAGAAATGGCGTACATCTTCAATCCTAAGCGCATTGACTGACCCTTCGCTGCCATTGATGGCATGTGCGTAGGGGTGCGAGCCATAAAGGGCTTGATAAAAGGTATTTTGTGCGATGGTGTCAGGTACGTCCAGGTCTTGTCGAATCGACATGAGTTGTTGATTTTTCTCGCGCAAAAAAGCATCTACTGGGAAGTCAGGGTGGTTTATGAGCAAAGCAAACATCGCTGTTGCTTGTTTGAGTGCATCCGGGCGAGTCAGTGTGCGAAGTTTGATCGCCATCATGTCCTGAGAGCTAGCGCCTCCATATTGAGCGCCAATTTCCGCAAATTTATCAGCAACAGCGCCCGCATCTAGGCCTGCGTTGCCTTGATCTAATAAGCGCGTGGTCAACGCACTCAGGCCCCATTTTTGACCATCATAGGCAGAACCTGCGGCAAACGCGATGCTGACATCCAGCATGGGGACTTCAGGTGCGGGATAAAAAATGACGCGTGAGCCATTGGCTGTTTCCCACGTTTGAGGTTCAAGTGACGAGACAGCAAAGGCCGGCGTGAGTATGAAAAAAAATACAGCCATCAGCGTGCGGTGTTTGTTTACATTTCTATTTATCA
>CAMAYA010000102.1 GCA_945862275.1 Legionella genomosp. 1
ATTGCCAAAAGAACGGCGCTTCATCAAGAACTGCTGGTGAAGGAGCGCCTGCAGCAGCAATTAAGCAAACGACAACACGCTTTTGATCAAGACAAGCACCACCGAATGGCCTTGGTTAAATCACTGGCCGCAGACATTCAAAACCAACAAAAAAAACTGCTAGACGTCCAACGCAATAAAAATAACTTAACGCGTCTACTCACAACCCTTGTCCAAAAAAGTGTTCTACAAACACGGCATCCGTTTTCACAAATGCGCCGAAAATTGGGTAAACCGGTCGCCAGCAGCAGTGGCACACAAAAAATAAACCAAGGAATTGTGTTTTTCGCGAAAGAAGGAAGCCCCGTTATGAGTGTGGCGCCAGGGAAAATCGTCTTTAGCGACTGGTTAAATGGCTACGGACTGCTGTTGATCGTTGATCACGGATGGGGATTTATGACGTTATACGCGAATAACAAATCATTATTGAAACACAAAGGCGCGTTGGTCACGCAAGGAGAACAAATCGCCTTTGTTGGACATTCCGGCACACTTAAACAAAACGGTCTATACTTCGAAATAAGGCAACGTGGAAAAGCGATTAATCCACAGGGATGGATGTCTTAATATTGCAAGGATGTCATGATTGTTCTCGGACACCGATAGACTGAAATAAAAAGAATAAGGGACGTTCCTAAGGGCATTCAAGGAGAAATTGATGAAACATCACAAACTATGCGCAAGCGCTATGATGGCGCTGCTCACAACTGCTTTACCTTTTTCAGGATATGCATTGTCAGAGCAAGATGCGAGCCAACAAGAAGCCAATCAGCGCATCCCTATGGAGGACGTTCAACGTTTTTCTAATGCGTTAAGCTTGATTAAAAAATATTATGTCAAACCCATTAGTGACAAAGTATTATTTGATAATGCAATACGAGGCATGCTCAGTGGGCTAGATCCCCACTCTGGTTACCTCGATGAAAATGATTTTGCAGAATTACAAACGACCACCAACGGCGAGTTTGGCGGGCTAGGCCTTGAGGTCACGATGGAAGACGGCGCTGTAAAAGTCATCACCCCCCTTGTGGACACCCCAGCATTTAAAGCCGGCATCAAATCCGGCGACTACATCATCAAATTAGGATCAAAATCGGTACAAGGGTTGGAACTCAAAGATGCCGTCAATATCATGCGCGGGAAATTAGGCAGCCCGATTGAGCTCACCATTATTCGAAAAGGAACAAACAAACCATTAATGTATACCCTGGTTCGTGAAAAAATTGAAATAAAAAGTGTCAAAAGCAAGCTGATGGATAAGCAATACGCCTATGTTCGTCTCTCCCAATTCCAAGCATTAACAGATAAAGACATGGAGGCCGCCATCGCACGACTGAAGAAGGAAGCGGGCGGATCGCTGAAAGGCATGGTGCTCGATTTGCGTAATAATCCGGGTGGGCTATTAAACTCAGCCATTGAAATATCAGATGCATTTCTGGGCCATGATAAAAAGGGCCAGAAAGAAATGATTGTGTATACCGAGGGGCGTTTACCTGGTTCGAAATTCACCGCGCTCAGCACAAATCAAAGTGACATTCTAAATAACGCGCCGATGGTGGTTTTGATTAACAATGGTTCGGCCTCCGCTTCAGAGATTGTTGCTGGCGCCCTGAAAGATAACCATCGCGCCATCATTCTCGGCACCCGCAGTTTTGGTAAAGGATCCGTTCAAACGGTGTTGCCATTGGATGAGACACGCGGCATAAAACTCACAACAGCGCTCTATTTCACGCCATCTGGCACATCCATTCAAGCCAAAGGCATTACACCTGATATCGTGGTTGAAGAAATTGCAGTGCCAAAGGACACCGACAAATCAACCTTCAAGGGCATTACTGAAGCAGATTTAAGTGGGCATCTAGACAATGGGAATAAAATCCAGAAAGTTGATCCCAATCAACCCACGCCCGATGAAGACACGTTACTGCATGAAGATTATCAACTGTATGCAGCGCTCACCATCCTAAAAGGATTGGCAGTCGCTCAAAAATGAGGGTAACCCAATTGCTGGGCCTTGGCCCAGCAATTGTTTCTAAATCCCACCATCACCCTTCTTAGACCGCTTCTCAGTCCGTTTCTCAGCAGCCGTCTTTGCGGGTTTCTTCTTCGTGTCTTTCTTTTTATCCATGCCTTTACTCATTTTATTTCCTCACATTGGTTCATCCCAAGCTGAGTATATAATAAATTGAGCGTATGACAAAATGGGACGCTACTTGTATTGCCCGCCATTAATATCCAAATTTGAACCGGGTGTGATGCCACTGCTGAGGCGTCATTTTTTTTAAAGAACGTTCACAAGTAATACCTGCATTATTAACCAAGACATCGATACGCCCATAACGCTCCATAACGAGCGCCACGAACGCTTCACAGTTCGAAAAATCAGATTGATACTTTTATAAAATAAAGCTATAATTTTACAAAAGTATGGCCGCATTCGGGGGTAAACATGCAAGTTTCAGTGCGTGAATTAAAAGATCACCTATCAAAATACTTACATAGCGCCCAAATGGGTGAATCTATTATTGTCACTTCTCATCATGTTCCATTAGCAAGAATTGTGCCGATCTCTCAATCCAGAAATAAAGATTTACAAGCATTGTTGCAGATAGAGGGTATTAGTTGGAATGGGAAAAAACCAACGGGAAATAAAAAACCCTCTAAAGTATCGGGCAATCTGGCATCAGATTCCGTCATTGAAGACAGACGATGATTTTATATCTTGATACATCCGCATTAGTAAAAGCATATATTGCAGAAGAATTTAGTCATGATGTCATGTCACATATAAGCAATGCGGATATAATCTCAACACATCGTATCGCGTTTATTGAAGCTCATGCTGCATTTGCACAATTGAATCGTGAAAATAAATTAACTGATTTGGAATTGAACACAACAAAACAAGTGTTTGTTAATGATTGGAGGAATTACCTGCAAATTGAAAATACTCAAGCCTTAATGGAACATGCCGTTGATCTAGCTGAGGCTTTTGCACTACGAGCTTATGATAGCGTTCATCTTGCTGCTGCCGCGATGCTATCAAAACAATCCAATCAAATGATCATATTCGCATGTTTTGATCGGCATCTAAATAAAGCAGCAAAGGTTTTAGGACTTCAATTATCAGAGTAGATTGAACCAAGGCCAAACCTACAGCGGTTATAAACGATTCAAGGCGTTACGGATCAACAGCAGTTCTGGATGAATTGAACAATCCAATGCTGTGGCGCGCTTCAGATGAGGTTTTTTTAACCAGCTAGACCATAAATGATTCTTTTTTATCACATGATGGTTTCACAC
The DNA here is from genome assembly GCA_945862275.1 of Legionella genomosp. 1. Taxonomy (GTDB): domain Bacteria; phylum Pseudomonadota; class Gammaproteobacteria; order Legionellales; family Legionellaceae; genus DDPF01. The sequence continues at coordinate 3,343 of CAMAYA010000102.1, forward strand.
GGGCATAAATGGGTTCGCCCATAATCCATGACGGATCAATTGATTGATAGACTTTTCACGCGTTTCAAGATAACGTAGTATCTACTCATTTGTTCGCCAGGTCTTGGAGTCACGCCATGCCCACGCAGCCCCATTCGGTCTCACTGGTCAGTCAGTTTGCATTGCCCGTAGCGTCTCGAAATCTGCCCGGGTATTTTCGCTCCAAACTCTTTGTTACCTCTTCCACAACCAATCCATTGGTTGCAGCAGCGGGGCCTTTGCTGTCATTATTGGAACGGCTTTGCCTGAGCCCAACACTCCCAAATATCGACCCTATTCGTGACAACATTGAACACGAATTGAGGGCCTTCCACAGCCGGCTGTCCAATTTAGAGCATGCCAATGAATTCATCATGCTGGCCGACTACCTTCTCTGTGCAACGGTGGATGAACTATTGGGTAAAAATTATTTACGTCTCTATAGTCAATCGGCTGAATTTAAAGCGTTTACGCCGCCAGCGCCTGATGGTTCTGGGGCTGAAATACGTTTTTTTGAAATTGTCACCGTACTAAAACAACGGGCCAATCAATATTTAGACCTGATCGAGTTGGCTTATTATTGCCTCATCACAGGCTTTGAAGGGGAACATCATGTGCGAGCCGATGGTCGACAAGCCCTCGATAATCTCATTGAAGAATTGCACCAATTAATCAAGCAACATCGCGTGAACAAACCACATCGGCTATTCAAAGAAAATCAACAGGCAAGCCATGAGCCAAACAATCATAAACCCATCATCCTGACCGCAGCCCTCACCATCGCCATGCTCGTCTCTATTTACATGGGTAGTCATCTGCTACTTGAACACAAAGCCAAAACACTTATTATCGGACATTCCGTTCTTCTTAACATGGACCATTAATGGATCAATCGCTACGTACGTTGTGTGATGCACTGAAAAAAACCATCCGTCAATTAAAGCCACAGCACCAGGCGGTCTCATTCTTCCTGTTGACCGGCAAGACACGCCAAGGCAAAACAACCTTGCTGCGACAAAGCCATTACGAGCACATTATCGTACATGCCGAACGCGGTGCTGATATTTACTACAATCAACATAGCGTGATTCTAGAGCTCTGTGAATCTTGGCTGACTCAAAGTAAAAATCTCCTGCAATACACATTAAAGCACTTAAATCGCTGCCATCGCACCGTAAAAATCACGGGCATTATTTTATGTGTTGATATCAATGACCTATTTCTTGCAGAACCCATCCAATACAAAACACAAAGCAAGACCCATGCCCAGTTCCTTGAACGGTTTGGCCAAAGTTTAGGGTATCGCGTGGACACGGCGATTATGTTCACCAAATTGGATGCGTTAGCCGGATTTTGTGATTTTTTCCAACACGACCATGCCACAGAGTTAAACAAGCCACTGGGTTTTTCACTGGATGATGCGAGCAAGCCAGGTAAATTATTAGACCATTATCAAACACAATTTGATCATTTTATTGAAGTGCTGGGCCAGCAAGTGATTAACAAAATTCACCCTGCTCGCTCCAGTATAAAACGCACGCTCATTCGTGAATTTCCATTGCAATTGGCCTATTTGCGCGCAGCAATACAGTCTCTTGTCCAAAATATATCACCACGTCGATTTCACTTGAGCGCCTTGTATTTTACCAGTGCGGAGCAAGGCACGGCGAGCCTTGACC
>CAMAYA010000103.1 GCA_945862275.1 Legionella genomosp. 1
CCGGGTGCTTGCAGGCCAGGTACAGTAGTATTGGTTGCCCTTTGTGTTATCGGTTTGAGTGGGGCCGGCTGGCTTGTCTGCGGTTTGATATGTGTCTCTATTGGGTTGGCTAGCCCCTGCCATTTATCAATCAAACTTTGGCTTGTTACTCCACTTGGATTTTCTGTTTTTGCAAGTCCCGTGCTGCTTATAAAAAGTGGTAATATACCTTTAGCATTTTGATCAAGAATAATCGTCGGTGTTTGCCTTAAAATTTCTTGCATGGCGACGATATAGAGGCGATCTTCAGTAATTTGCGGCGCTTTTTCATATTCATTTTTCACCGCTATAAACCGTCCCGCTTCTCCCTCTGCTTGATTGACTATTTTTATTGCATAAGCTTGTCCTTCAGCGATTATTTTTTTTGCCTCCCCATAGGCTTTGGGAATACGTCGCTGGTATTCAACTTCGCCTTGAAAACGGAAGCGCTCAGCATCTTGAGTGGCTCGATTGACTTCATCAAAAGCGTAGACAACTTCAGGCGTTGGTAAAGCATTCAAAATGATGACTTGTGACAATTCAATGCCTACTCCATATTGATCCAATATTTTTTGAGTTTTCTTTAACACGTTGACTTCAACGGCATGGCGACCCGAGGTCATCACCTCGTTAAATAACGTTTCGCCAACAACCTCACTCATTTGAGCCATGGCAATGTTCCGAATGTTTTCTTCTGTATCTCGCGAATTAAACAAATACTTTTTGGCATCTTGTATATGAAATTGCACTGCCCATTGAATTTGGATTAAGCCCTGATCACCCGTTAAATAAAGCATCTCGGCCGGAGTTTGTATTCTTCCACTCACATCGAGATTGGCTTTCTTTGTTGTTGCAAGAATCGCTTTTTCTTTTTGTTGAATCCTCTTAATGATACCTTGCTGACTTTTGTCTAGCGGTGGTGCATAAGTTTGGCGTATGTAATCATGCGTTAATCGCTGTCTGCGGTTTATTTCTTGTAAAAAACCACCTTTTTCTGCAAAAGGCTGCTCTGCATCTTGTTCTGATTGTAGGATATCAGTCTCATAATGCCTAGTAACGAAGTTTTCTTGTGGGTTAAAACGTTCTTTGGTTAACTGAAGAGGACCTTGTATAAAGCCGAACGTTTCTTCCATCAAATTCCCAGTATTGACGATGAAATATCGCTCAGCAATGGGGATAATAATATTTATTCCGGATTTCACTTCTCGGACGTATGCTCCAAACCGTGTGATGACGGCGCTACTACCTACCGGAACAATAAATAGACAATTCGCCACCACATACAAAAATACCAAAATAGTGGCAAGAGCCGCAGCAAATCTACATAGTCCTTGATAAGACAAATATCTAGCGAATTTTATTTGACGAGATTTTATGTTTTTGATGAATGTCCGATAACACTCAAGACAGTTTCTTATCAAGAGATCTGATGCACCATAAGTGTATACGGCAATGACTGCAAATATTTTTGATAATTTTTTTGAGAGGATAACAACAAATTGAAAAATAATGGTAAATGGTTGAAGCATAGCGAAAAATATTTTTTTCATGGTTAACCCCCTATACGAACAACACTTGGACCATCATTAACAAACCTAAGTCGAATGAAAGTACGTAATTTATCTTTCTAATGACACTATTTTCTACGTAACTCAAGGCAATGGTTCCAAAGAAACTGCCAATAACTGCACCAATCGCCGCTGGGATTCCGATTTCATAAGGTAGGTTATTTTGCACCAAATCAGCGCATAAGCTAAAAAACGTCGTTGCTACCATCACAACCACGGCTGTCTTCACTGCATTTTTGATAGTAAACTTCGCCATGACAGTCAGCATGGTGACAATGAGTATTCCTCCACCGATACCCAATAGGCTCGCCATCAATCCAGAGACAATACCAATAAGAATATAATGAATAAAATACCGTTTATTATCATCTTCAGAAGGAAGAAGGGGCATTAAATCCATTGCGGCAAGATTGGTTGAAATTTTTAGCAAATCGACATTGAGAAACATAATGCCGGCAAAGACAACCTGGAGCAACCTGGGAGAGAACCAGTGAATTAAGTAGATACTACCCAGTAAGGCGAAAATTGCGCCTGGAATGGCAATGATAATGCACGGTTCCCAGTTCAGTTCACCCACACGAGAATGTTGTATCGTTCCTGTAACCGACGATGCGAACACGGCCATTAGGCTGGCATCAACGGCCGTTTGATATGGTATCCCCATAAGGGCTAAAAATGGCATTAATAATACACCGGCCCCAATACCGAGAAATCCTGCAAAATAACCAGCAATCATGCCCCACAGAAGAAAAATCAATATCATCCTTGCTCCCTTTGATGCGCACCATCAATCCAATATAAACCGATTAGGGTTCGGCCCCTTATCTAATATAAACCTATTTATGGATTTTTTACTACATATTGATGTGAACTTTTTGGTTACGGAGCGGGTGTGAGCTTCCATTACCAACCCCGCCATGCGCTGGTCGTATGCCAAGCACCACGCAAGCGTGTAATTACAACGATTGGGAAAACGGAAATCAAAGTCGTGCCCTGGAGGGATTTCATGGATAATCTATGGGCGGGAAGATACCTGTGACGCGGCTCAATTAGAACGCATGGTGGGCAAAGTCATGGCGTGCCCACCCGAATGTGCTCAATTAGAGCGATCAGCGATTACCATAAAGCGACCGATTTTCAAGCCTTCCTCTTCCTTCATCGCTATTCTGTGGGAGGGGTGGTGCTGAAGGCTCCGTGTTGTGGAACCGGTGACGATTGTCTGTTAGGCTAGCCGTTTCAACCTCAACCTCAATCGCCTGTGCGCCTGCCAGTGATGCATGCGCTGTGCTTTCAGCGGCGCTCACAATTAAACGTTGTTTGTCAATCAGCGTTTGAAATTCACGGATGTTGGCTTGTAGTCGAGGTGCATCATCTCCTAATCGAGCAATATCTGTTGTAATTTGCTCCATTCTGGCTATGTTTTGTGAGATGGTGTTTTCCATGGTCGCTGCCTCTGATTGCACAAGCAACGCACGAATCCCTGCTACACCTGCAATAGCAAGCAATGTCACCAAGGCAGTTCCCACGACGCCGGCCATGACAATCGGCACGATGGGTGCTACCACCAGTACGCTGGTGTGGATTAAAAAATAACCCGCGATGGCGCCAAGCCCTGCTGCAATCGTGGCTACCAATGCGTATTGAGCATATTCATTTCGTTGTTCTTCAAAGGTTTGTTGTTTGCCTTGGAGGATACCTAATTCGGCACCTAAGAGGTCATTTGTATTGATAAGGCCCCTGTGCTCCAGATGTAGGCCGCGGTATCGCTCACCGTTCGTTTCATACTGTCGATTTTGCGTTTGCAACGCAGTGACGTGCGTGTTGAGCAATGATTGCTGCTCTTGGTGCGCAGTTAAATCGCGCATGTGTTGTTGCATCGCTGCAATCAGTTGCTTTAAGGCTATTTTTTCGGCCGGTGGCAGCGCCAGTCCATCTAAATGATTATACAGCTGCTCTAAAAATGTAGTATGGCAGCGATCCCTTGCGTATTTTTTCATATGATCGCAGCGACTATCGATCAGATTGCAAGCGTGTTGAATAGCATCGCGTAATCTTGTTGCGTTCACCGTGGAAAGGGCCTTGTTGTTAAACGGTGCCGAAGCCGTGCGGAATCCCTCGCGCTTTTGGCGTGCTATTTCCCGCTCGCGCAATAAATCCAGTTGGAGCAGGAGACCGCTCAAATCGTGTTCAGCGGCCGATATGTCGCGGACAAGGTTACTGACTTCAATGTTGAGAGCCTGAAAGGAAGCACATGCTTCCTTATATCGTCGGCTTAACTGGTCTGCATGGGCTTGTTTCTGATCTAATTCTACCGTGTGGTCTTGAGGGTGTCCATGCATACGCTGAATTTCAGCACCATGTTGAGTCCTGAGCCCCTCTATGACAGGGTCTGCAACAACACCCGGGTGTTGATGTTGATTTGACTGGGATTGAATCAGGGTGGTAAGTTGACAAATGCCCCTTCTAACCTGGTCAAGCTCAGTCCTCATTCCACTTACCGCGTTCCCATTACGAGCCAAAATGCGATTTTTTTCACTCAACTGGCCACGCTGGAATTGAATGGCACAACTTAATTGTTCTTTTTTCGTATTGCACCCAACCTGCATGTTGCGGTCGTCGGTTTGTTCCCTGGCATCTAGAAGGCCTTGTGACTCATGGGCTTGCTCGGTTAATGAGGACGTTTTTTGTATTTTTTCCTTGTCTGCCTCTTCATTTAGCTGATGCACAACACGATCAACAATGGATTGAATGGGTGCGATGGTTAGGCACTGGGTGCGTAACGCAGCATAGGGGACCTTAGTTCTAAGGTGGGTTTCAATTTGTGCATTTAATAGCGCGGCTACATTAATATCTTGCAAGCCCATCATGACTCCTCGGTAAAAATATTTTTCTGAGATTGAATTCTATCTGGTTATTATTAAGGCAGCATTAACGGGCTCTACTTTTTCTCACCCGCACCGTCCTTTGTCGGCCGGGTCCATCCATAGATCGTTTGTTGTTTTGAAACGCTTAGCGTTAATTCGCCTGCGGGCGCATTCTTTCGAATCGTGCTGCCGGCGCCTATCGTGGCATGTTCTCCAATGGTGATGGGGGCGACCAATTGGGTGTCTGAGCCGATGAATGCGCCATCTTTAATGATGGTTTGGTGTTTATTGACCCCATCGTAATTGCAAGTGATGGTGCCGGCCCCAATGTTGACGTGTTTGCCAACGGTCACGTCGCCTAAGTAACTCAGATGGCTGGCTTTGCTGTGGGCATCAAACACGGCATTTTTCGTTTCGACAAAATTGCCGATTTTGCATCCATCAGCCAGGA
>CAMAYA010000104.1 GCA_945862275.1 Legionella genomosp. 1
AGGTGATGAATGCCGATCGTTTTGATTTGACAGATTGAGCTCACGATTTTTCAAGGTTTTGAATGTGGGCATAATGATGCGTAATTATTTGATTGTTATGTAATTCGCCCCAATAATGCCCCTGAACTCCGGTGATATAGTTGCCCAATCGACGACGTCAACACGTATAGGCAAGTCGGATTCTGAAAAGGCCTCTTTTAACGCCGAAAGCTGGCCTAAGGACAACGGTTCACTGCCCATCACACAAATATCCAAATCTGAATGTAGCTTGTATTTGTTAGTAACCCGAGAGCCAAATGCAATTACCGTGCGTTCGGCTACCTGTTTGCTCAGAATGTCCTGCACGATTTGAATGTGGCGCGGTTCTAGGTGAAGCATCGCTATGCCAGCCTTAAACGTTGGTCAAGTTGGCTTAAAAGAAATTGTGCATGCTGAACAAATCCCGCTAGCACTTGAAAAACATATTTGGCCTTATCTTCGTCATATGCATGGCTGGTTTGATTTCTTGCTTCACGGTATTGAAACCATGATTCAGTCTGATCAATCAATCCCGCCTCAAATGCGATTCGGATTAAATCACGATAATTAAGTTGGTCAACTTGTTCTGATAAGGGCATTTCCTGCTCGAAATATCGCTTGATAGTTTTGATGCACAGTTCAAACGTATATTCAAAACGTTGAATACATGCGTCACGTACTTCAAGATCGCCCGGCTCGCGTGAAGCGCGATTCAGTGCTTTGTCTAAACTAAATAGTGCTTTCTCGAAGGGGGTAATGTTAATTTTCATTGATGGTCCAATCTTGAATATGAGCGCTAATGAAGCCAGCTTACACGGAACAGGATGTTCCAACAACTGCTTGAATCCGTTATCATACATATACTGACAACAACGGAGAACGCATTTATGCCGACAGGTACGGTTAATCGATTTAACAAAATCAAGGGGTATGGGTTTATCACGCCGGACGAAGGTGACGCTGAAGTATTTGTTCATTTTTCAGCAATTGATATGGCGGGTTACAAAGAGCTGACCCAAGGACAACGCATTCAATATGCGTTAGGTGATGGCGAAAAAGGCCCTTTTGCGAAGAGTGTCTTGCTGTTGGAGGAGTAGCGTGGGGTAGGGCCTAACAATCTGAGCCGCATGCGTCATGGCTCCGCTATTTTCACGATCTATTGCAGCCTCAATTTACCTTTCAAGTGGTTTTTAACATGCCATGTGTTGACGCAAGCTGTTTTCAGAAGAAGGGCATTGCCATCGTGCGTGCGAAGACGTTTTATCGCAGTTGGTGTAGGAGCCGAGACGGGATATCGAGAACTGTCGAGGTCAACCCCACCTCGGTGGTTTCAGGTTTACTTCATCCACAATATCTGTGGATAACTTTGTGAGTTATATAACGATGAAGGTCTAATATCTTGTACCAGGTCATACAGGCTCTATCTTGTAAGGGCTATTTTGACTACAATGGTTTTTTAATCAAATTTAGTCCACTTATGTTTAAGCCCTTGGCTTTGTATATTGGCCTGCGTTATATGCGGGCGAAGAAAAAAAATCATTTTGTTTCGTTTATTTCCTTAAGCTCCATGCTTGGCATTGGCATGGGCGTGATGGTTTTGATTACCGTGTTGTCGGTGATGAACGGTTTTGATTTGGAAATTCACAACCGTTTTTTTGGGATGGCACCTGAAATCACCGTGACGGGCGAGTCAGATCAACTAAACCAATGGCAGCCGCTCGCAGATGAATTACGAAAGGTTCCCGGGGTTAAGGCCGTAGCACCCTATGTCGCGGGACAGGGGTTGCTAACCTATGAGGGGCAGGTTTTACCGATTGCACTCACGGGTATATTACCAGAATTAGAACAAGGGGTGTCTCATCTGAAAGACAAGTTGTTGGTTGGCAATCTCTCGGATCTAGGTCATTTTGGTATTATCTTGGGCCGTGGCATTGCTGATCACTTGGGCGTGATGGTGGGTGATAAAGTCACGATAATGATTCCCCAAGCCACGGTGACACCGGCCGGTATGATCCCTCGATTTAAGCGTTTTACCGTGAAAGGGGTGTTTACGGCAGGAACTGGATTTAATTTTGATACGAAATTGGCGTTTGTTCATTTGGCTGATGCACAAAAACTCATGCAATTAGGCGATGATGTATCCGGCTTGAAAATGAAAATCCAAGATGTATATCAAGCGCCGTCCATGTCTGAACAATTGTCTTTGAAACTGGGCGAGCGCTATCAGGTGGGCAATTGGACACAACAATATGGTGCATTTTTCCAAGCGGTTAAAATGGAAAAAACCATGATGTTTATGATTCTCTTGCTGATCATTGCGGTGGCGGCATTTAATTTGGTGTCATCTCTGGTGATGGTGGTCAATGATAAACAAGCGGAAATTGCCATTTTAAGAACGATAGGTGCGACACCGTCAACTATTTTGTGGATTTTCATTGTGCAAGGCATGATGGTGGGGTTGGTGGGTACGCTGCTGGGTATTTTAGGTGGTTTGGTGTTGGCTAGCAATGCAACGGCCATCGTGAATGCATTGCAGTCTCTTTTTGGTGTGCATGTGTTGTCGTCTAGTATCTATTTTGTTGATTATTTGCCTTCAAAAATTTTATTCAGTGATTTATGGCAAGTGTGCGCCATGGCGCTGCTCATGAGTTTTATCGCTACCATTTATCCGGCCTGGCGTGCCTCAAAAACAGTGATTGCGGAGGCGTTGCATTATGAATGAAGCCATGATTCATTGCAGGGGTTTGGGCAAATCATATCACGACGGGAATGCATCCATTGATGTATTAACGGGGCTGGATTTTTCCCTTCATCCAGGGGAGCGCATTGCCATCGTTGGCCCATCCGGATCGGGTAAAAGCACGTTATTGCATTTGCTGAGCGGGTTGGATCAACCGACGCAGGGCCAGGTTTTTATTCAAGGCATGGATTGGCAGACACAGTCGGAAAAAAAACGATGCCAACTACGCAATCAGCAATTGGGGTTCATTTACCAATTCCATCATTTATTACCGGAATTTAGTGCATTGGAAAATGTAGCGATGCCTTTATTGTTAGCAGGCAAGTCGGTGTCGGAAGCTAAAGAGCAGGCGCTTATGATATTGGGTCATGTTGGGCTGACCGCACGTGCCGAACACAAGCCCTCGCAGTTATCGGGTGGGGAGCGGCAGCGAGTGGCCATTGCACGTGCATTGGTTCATCAGCCGCGATGCGTGTTTGCGGATGAGCCGACTGGTAATCTTGATCAAGCAACGGCTGGGAAGGTGTTTGATTTGATGTTGGATTTAAATGCGACATGCCAAACCGCTTTGGTGATCGTGACGCATGACAGGCAGTTGGCGGAACGAATGGATCGAGTATTGACGTTGCGGGAAGGGCGGTTGGTTTGATGTGTAACTAGGGAGTGGTATAGCCATGATGGAATCGCGAGACAGTGAAGGTGCATTTGATGGCTTTGTCGGGTGAAGTAGGCGGCTTAGTGATGGGTGTGGAGGATATGGGAGTTGACTATTTTGCAGCGCCGGCACTTGGAGCGGCGCTTGTGGGAGGGATGGGGGCCGTTGGATTGAAGGCTTATTATCGGAGCTAATAATCCGCATGCCCTGGCGTGCGTGGGAATGGAATGACATCTCGCACGTTATTGACCCCTGTGACATAACTCACAAAACGTTCAAGGCCCAATCCAAACCCTGCATGAGGAACCGTGCCGTAACGGCGTAAATCACGATACCACTGGTAGGTTTCTTTATTCATTCCACATTGTTCCATTCGCTGGTCTAGCACGTCTAGCCGTTCTTCACGCTGGCTTCCACCAATGATTTCACCAATGCCTGGTGCCAACACGTCCATGGCGGCGACCGTGCGGCCGTCGTCATTCACCCGCATGTAAAAGCTTTTAATCTCGATGGGATAATCGGTAATGATCACGGGTTTTTTACAGAGCTCTTCTGCTAAAAAGCGTTCGTGCTCGGATTGCAAGTCTAATCCCCAGGTGACAGGGTATTCAAACGTTCGTTTGGCTTTTTGAAGCGCTGCAACGGCATCGGTATAGGTCATGATTTCAAATGGTGAGTCGGCCATGTGTTGCACGCGGCCAAGGCATGTTTTATCGATGAATTGGTTAAAAAAGTCTAAATCATCTGCGCGTTCATTTAAGACCGCTTTGCATAAATACCGCAATAAATCTTGGCTCAAATCACAGATGTCGTGCAGGGATGCAAATGCCAACTCCGGCTCCACCATCCAAAATTCAGCTAAATGGCGGCTGGTGTTTGAATTTTCGGCTCGAAACGTGGGCCCAAATGTATAGACTTTAGAAAGCGCTAAGCAATACGCTTCAGCATTTAACTGGCCGGAAACGGTTAAAAATGTTTCACGACCAAAAAAGTCCTTGGAAAAATCAACAGAGCCGGCAGGTAGCTTAGGCGGGTTTAAAGCATCCAAGGTGCTGACGCGAAACATTTCACCTGCCCCTTCACAGTCACTGGCTGTGATGATGGGGGTGTGAACCCAGATGTAACCCCGTTCATGAAGAAAACGGTGGATGGCATGTGAGATGCAATCACGCACACGTGCGACGGCGCCGATGGTGTTTGTACGGGGGCGTAAATGGGCTACGTCACGCAGAAACTCCAATGTATGGCGTTTGGCTTGAATCGGGTAGGTCTCTGGGTTTTCAACCCAGCCCACGACTTCGATGGTTTCGGCTTGTATTTCAAAAGACTGGCCTTGGCCTAAGGAGGGAACGCGTTTCCCGGTTGCAATCAGGGAGCAGCCAGCTGTTAGTTTCAGCACGTCTTCTGCATAGTTTGTTAAGTGCTCATCCGCCACGATTTGAACCGGTGCGTGGCATGATCCATCTGTTAAGCTG
>CAMAYA010000105.1 GCA_945862275.1 Legionella genomosp. 1
TGCTTCAAGGGCACAATGACGTGGTGACTTCCGTGATTTGGAATGCTTGGTGGTTGGTGTCTGCTAGCAATGATTCAACCGTGCGCGTTTGGGATATTGGCAACATGACGTGCGTCTCGACATTCCAAGGGGATGGACGGCCTGTTAAGCAAGTGGCATGGCTGCCTGGCGGGCGACAGGCGCTTGCAGGTGGGGGTGGAAAAAGCCGTATGTTATTCATTGTCGACACCGATGTGCAATCGAGCCTGTCGCCAGACGTGGAAGGATTGACTCACCGAGTGACGACTACAGCACCACATGGAAAATATTTAGCAACAGGCAGCATTGATGGGAAAGTATGGTTGTGGGATCTGAAGACATTGCCCTACTCGGCAAAAAAAATACTGGATCATGAGGGCGTGCCTGTGATTCAGATTGAGTGGTCTCAGGCTGGGGAATACGTTGCCTCGAGAAGCCATCGTGATATTCGAATTCGTGAGTGCTCGCTGACCATAGGTAGTGAGATTGATCGAGGGAATGGATGGGGCGTCATTCCCAATGGCCGCGGCATACTCTTTCATCACATGACCTGGTTAAATGATTTGGCGTCAAGGCAGTCTTGGCTTGCGCTCGGAGGTTCTGATGGTCAAATTCACTTATGGAAACGAGAGATTGCGACAGAAATGGATGCATGGGTGCCGCTGCTCACCATTCCTTGGGGAACAGCGCAAGCGGTTCAGTCTATTCATTGTGTGGCAGCGGCACCGAGTCGCCGAAGTATTTTAGAAGCAGAAATACCCAGCATGAGCACGTTGAGTAGCGCGCAAGAACCCAGCTTCCCGGTGTTGAAATCAACCGGTACAAGTCCTGTTTTCGTGGATGAGAGCTTAAATGCACTCACACCCACTTCAGACAATATTTCAACATCAGGGGGATCCAACTCGGCAACGAATGTCTTGGCTGCATCGTTTGGGGCATTGACTAGGATTTGGGATTTACGCCAAGAAGGAGGTGCTGTTTGCGTACAAGAGCTCCATGGTCATGTGCGATCCATTACGCAGCTCATGTGGTCCCCTGATGGTCGATTTTTAGCGTCCATGGACGAGGGGCAGGCGGTTTGGGTGTGGGAGACATCTGATTGGGCCTGTGTTTTTAAGGACGAGCAAGCAGCGGATGAAAAAAACATGTCTTGGGCAATAATAGGGGAGGATAAACTGTGGCTTGTGTTAGGGGCTTTAGATGAGATACGAATTTTTGACGCGTTGACACAGTTTGCAACGCGTGAGCCGGTCAAAACTTTGTCTTGGGGAGCGGATAAATTATGTTATCACGCCGGCTTTTTGTTTCTTGTTCAAAATAGAAGCGTTGACATGATCAGCTTGGTTGAATTGCTGTTTGGTGAATGGGCCTCACCCTTTTGGGTTGGTCGGATAGGGCATGGCCTTTGTATGCTCGGGTGCATTGCTACGGATGTTAAAAATATATCTCCAGCTACAAAAGCGTTCATTAAAAATTTAGGCGCTGTTGTATCGGAGGAGCCAACAAAGTGGTCTTGGCGTTTTTGGGACCGTCGCCCTACCGAAACAGTGGCGCCTTTTCCGGCCTTACGAAAGTATCATGATGGGGTGAGTAATGCGCTGTCGCTTTGATGGCTTAAAAACGAAGACACTTGCGTTGCCCTCAACGCACGATATACTCTGAGAAGGTTATGATACAACGGAGACCCATATGGCAGAAGGATTTTCACCCACGGCGAGCTGGCGTGATTCAGCGCGGAGTGCTCGATTTTTCATGGTAGATGCGCGGGCTGCATTTCCCATATTTCTTTTTTTGATGCATATTCGTGTGTGGACCGGTCTATTGGTGATCTTATCGGCCGTTTTTTTTGGTATTATTGAACATTATGGGTTTACGGTGCCGGTTTTTTTGCGATGGTTACGCACGTTTTTTGCAGGTCCCGTTAAATCTTCTCAACCGTGGTGGCGATAAATGGACACAGATCTTCGAAAAAATATGGCCCTTATTGCGGCGGGCATGCATGCAAAATTTTACTTGAATGATCGATTTATTGGCTTTGAAGAGGTGTTTTCATATACTGGATTGTTGCCGGCGATCGCACGCCGAGCGGATCAATTGTGTTCGTTATGCTTAGGATACGGGCTTGGCCTGTCATTCAATGACGCAGAAAACGCTTTATTGGGTACGGAGGTGGTCTTTGATGAAGTCACCCCTAATGTGTTGCGATTGCTGTGCATGATGGACGTGGTGAATGAATTGATTCAAGGCGGGCCAAGCCGAGATTATACTCCGTTGGATGAATTGCTTTATGATTAATGTAAAGAAGATGAAAAATTGGGCGCATTTAAGGATTGGTTAAGGTGAACTCTGCTATTCTTACCCTAAGTAGTGATGGTTTTAAGGGGTGATGTATGGCATGGTCGGCTCGTCAAGGTGTTGTTCCAAGGGCTCAACCACAAGATCGCGTGAGTGTTTCATCGGTTGAAAACAACGAAGTGTGCAATCTGGCGGCCTTGCTGGTGATGATCAATCGTCTTAATAAATTGGATGCCAGTGAGATATTAACCACATGCATCAGTGAAGTGATGGCCGCCATCTCTCCTCAAATAGAGGAAGGGGCATCAATGAAAAATCGTCGGTCTTTATAGCAGTAGTCAGCATGTAGTACCGATCACTGTTATACTCTTATCATGTCCATCACTTTTTAAACCGTGTGTCCTCTATGGCAAATGATGAATTAACGAAACAGCAAGTGGATGCCGTTTTACAGGCATTAAACAAGGCTATTGAGCAAGGCCCCTGGGATGAGTCTAATTTCCTGAGGGTTATTGGCCGAAACTTAGCTGACATTCGGGATGGATTTATTAAAAAAATTGAGATGCAAGACCCCGTTAACCAGGGAGTTTCGCCCTATTTAACCAAGCAAATGGCCTTGCGGAGTGGCCAGAAAAAAGTATATGTCGCATTGTACTCGTTTGATGGAACCAACTTGAGCTCATGGGAGCGAATCATTGCGAATTTACCGCACCAAATGATTTCGCGACCGATTTACGCCAATGAGGATGACGTGAAGGCCATGGTTAAATCAAAAGCGAATCAAATGAATGAAGCCTATGTGGCGATTTATATTACGGCGCAAGATATTCTTCCTTTACCGACCGATAAAATACCCATTGATAAATTGGGAAAACAAATGCTGACGTTAAAAGATAAAACGCTTCATTTGGATAGTATGGATTGTTTTGTTCATCAATCAGGCGTCTATCGCTACATGCAAGGGCGATTGATGAAAGATCCCTACGACTGACATCCCCTCATTGCGTGCAGTACCTCATTTGTGATACGTATATACCTTAACAACTCATTTTAATTGAAGCGATCTCATGGCTCAACAATCACAGGGACAGTCTGGCGACAACTCAATGGGACCCATTTGGTTCATTGTGTTATTGTTTTTTGTGGGCTGGTTGATTTGGAAAGCAGGGCACAAATACATTGTTTCAGTTGTTTTTTTTCTGAACTTGCTTCAAGCCAAAGTGGTCTATTTTTTCACGGGTGGAGCGTCGTTGGCAGAGGATATTTATCTGATGCAAACCTTGGATCCTGCCTCAGTTAAATGGAATCAGTTTGTATACCTTATGGGACAAGTGGGTGATTACGTACGTTACCCCATTATTGTGATATTGGCTGTTTTGGCAGTGGTGCTTTATAAATCGGATGTGACGCTCAAATACCGTCGTGCTCACAGCATGAATTCATTGCGTGAGCAAGAACAAAAAAATTGGCCCGCTATTATGCCTGTCGTGGGACAAGACTTGATCAGTACTGATATCAATACCGGACCTTGGGCGATGGCGCTGACGCCAATGGAATTCGCCCGAAAACATAAATTGCTAAAGAAAAATGACGTCTTGATGGATAACCCAGAGCCTGGCGCTGAGATGACCGCCTTTATCCGCCGTGGAGATGCAAAGCGGGTGTTTACGCTGCAATTGGGTCCTGTTTGGGATGGTTTTGATCGCAGCCCACCGCATGCACGCGCATTGGCGGCGATCTTTATGGCGCGGATGAATCGTGATAAAAAATCGGCTTTGGCTTTGATGGCCGCTCTGGATAAGAGTACGTCAGTGGGTAAACCGGATTACAGTGTTGCAATACCCGTGCTGAATAAACATATTCAGGCGGAGAATGTTCAGGAAGTCGTTGGCCGACATGCTTATCTTTTAACTGTTATGGCCTCCCTGTTGCTGACGTCGCGGGAAGATGGTGTCATGCCGAGTGCTGATTTTCTATGGTTGAAGGTGGTCGACCGCCGCATGTGGTATATGCTGAATTGTGTTGGGAGACAAACACCGTTTGCAGAAGTGGGCGGTCCATTTGCGCATTGGGTGGCTGAAAGAACAACAGGCCGTCGCTCGCTCGCCCCGATGATTGATGAGGCAATTCGAGCGCTGGAAGTTGCAGTCAAGGAAATTAAACTGTCGCCGAAAGAATTACAGGGGTTAGAGCCATGATGCGAGGTATTGATTCGCGTAATGAGATTGATCCAACCAAACTGCTGCGGGACACGCGGTCGATTGGAAAGCGAATAACTGATTTCTGTAGCAAGCCGACGAATGTAGCGGTGTTCTTGGTGATGCTGGCGGGTGGCGCGTATTACCTGTCTGAGGCGGCGTCTTTGATCTTCTTGGTCGGCGTGTGTTTTTTTACTTTTGGCTATACACGAAAGCACATGCTTCCTTTTCGTTTGCCGCAAATTACACGTGTTCGAGATTATAATGATTTAAAGCCTGGGATTAAAACACCCAATATGGCGCGCGGCATTGCCTATGTTGGCAATGACATTAAAACCAACGAAGAATTATGGTTTGCCAATGA
>CAMAYA010000106.1 GCA_945862275.1 Legionella genomosp. 1
TGCTGACCGCATCCATCGCATGCTGACGGGAATGGAGCAAATATTGGTGGAATGTGAGCAATCGGTTGATGATGTCAGGGCTGTCTTGGTGCAGCATCCACTGAATGGGTTGTGATTCGCCCATTTTATATCGCGCGCGAATGTGCTGGGCGAGTAACTGTTCTTGAGTGCGCAATTGCTCGGTTAATGTGTTGATCTGCTGTTGCAAGCTGGCAATTTGTTGTTGTGTGGTTGACATCAGGCGTTGAATATTTTTTAGTTGCTGGCTTGTTTCAAGCATGGTTTTTTCAGTGCGTGCCAGTTCTTGGGTGAGCAGGCCTTGTTGGTTATGTGCAGTGTTTAAATGATGCTTGATTTGGCTCATTTTGTTATCTAATTGTTTGAGCTGGCTTTTGGTTCGGGTCATCTCTCGAGTGTCTGTGTGCCCAGGATGAGTCAGCAGCATGAGGCAAAAGCAGAGAGGGGCTAATCTTTTCAAAGGCATCTCCTCACGAACAAGGCATGCCCCGTCATTTCAATTGGGGGTGTTATGCCCAGCAACGCCAATACGGTGGGTGCTACATCTATTAAAAGACCGGTGGGAGCAATGGCTTTCCAACCCTCGTGGCCCACGTATAAAAAAGGGACCGGTTGATTGGTATGGGCTGTGTGAGGTTGATGGGTTGAATCATCAAACATGGATTCGGCGTTGCCGTGATCAGCTGTGATTAATAATTGACCGCCCACACCCTGTAATGCCTCCCAGACGCTGTGCATGGCGCGATCTAGGCACTCGATTGCAAGCACTGTTGCCGGTAAACTTCCTGTATGTCCCACCATATCCGCATTGGCATAATTGCAGATGATGACATCATAATCGCCTTGCTGGATGGCGTTGACCAGTGTTTTTGTTAGCGCATGTGCACTCATTTCAGGTTGTAAATCGTAGGTGGCGACGTTTGGGGAGTTGATTAATATACGTGTCTCGTTTGGAAAGGCTTGTTCCGAACCGCCGTTAAGAAAAAAAGTAACGTGGGCATATTTCTCTGTTTCGGCCAGGCGTAGTTGACGAAGCCTGTGGTTTGAAAGCACTTCGCCCAATGTATTGCATAGCGGTGCCGTTGGAAATGCACTGCGTGTTGGGAGATCGTTTGAATAAGGGGTCATGCTGATAAATCGGTTGAGCGTCGGTATTTTTTGCCGATTAAATCCCTGGAAGTCGCGAGCGAGAAAGGCTTGTGTTAATTGGCGTGCACGGTCTGCGCGAAAATTAAAAAATAAGACGGTGTCACCATCTTGAATGGCCCGACCTAACCCAATTGGCGTGGGCGGAATAAACTCATCAAAGATACCTTGTTGGTAAAAAGATTGGATGGCGTCTCTGGCTGTTGTGAAAGTTGTTGCCTGCGGAGGATTGGTCAGCATCTGATAAACCGGCTCAATGCGTTGCCAGCGGGTGTCGCGATCCATGGCATAGTAGCGGCCGGTCACTGAACTGATTGTGGCAATGGGGTGCTGAATCAGTTGCTCTTCGAGTTTGGCCAGACTGGTTAAAGCACTTTGTGGTGGCGTGTCTCGCCCATCCAAAAACAAATGCAGGTACACGGCTGAAAAGTGAAGTTGAGCACAAAGGGTCAGAAAGGCAAATAGATGGTTTTCATGGCTGTGCACGCCACCGGGGGAAAGGAGGCCAAGAATATGCAAGGCTTGCCCACGCTGTTTCGCATCTTGAATGGCATCCAAAAAAACAGGGTTTATAGCATATTCGCCATTGGCAATTGCGGCATTGATCCGCGTCAAATCCTGCGGCACCATGCGACCTGCACCAATGTGCATGTGCCCCACTTCAGAATTACCCATTTGCGCGTCAGGCAACCCCACTGAAGGGCCTGAGGCTTCCAATAAAACGTGAGGGCATGTTTTCCACCAGGCATCCCATTGCGGCGTGTTTGCGGAATAAATGGCATTATGTTCTTTTTTTTCGCTGTAACCCCAGCCGTCCAGAATCATTAAAACCACTGGCGTTTTCTTGAGCATGGATTTCACTTAATCTTTTTCAATAAAGAGGTTAGACTATAGGCCATTTTTGCTGCCGGAAGAAGTGGTTGAATAAAAAAATACCGCAACATGTTGCCATTATTATGGATGGAAACGGGCGTTGGGCTGAAAGCCGGGGCTTGCCTCGCAGTGACGGGCATTGTGCTGGCGTTGACGTAGTGAAGACCGTGGTTCGCGCGTGCGTTGAGAAACATATATCGGTGCTCAGCGTTTGGGCGTTTGGTAGTGAAAATTGGGCGCGTCCAGAGACGGAAGTGTCATTTCTCATGCAATTATTCGTTCAAGCATTGACGCGTGAAATCACGGAGCTTCATCAAAACGGCGTT
The DNA here is from genome assembly GCA_945862275.1 of Legionella genomosp. 1. Lineage (GTDB taxonomy): Bacteria > Pseudomonadota > Gammaproteobacteria > Legionellales > Legionellaceae > DDPF01. The sequence goes on from CAMAYA010000106.1 coordinate 2,364, forward strand.
CGCTTGCGGTTCACCGGTAATCGCGCCCAATTAATGCCCGCTCTTCAGGAGGAAATGCGAGCCGCAGAAGTGATAACGGCGGACAATCCCCAGCTTACCCTGAATGTGGTGATTAATTACGGCGGGAAGTGGGATGTCGTTCAGGCGGCAAAAACGTTGGCCAGTCAGGTTCTGGATGGTAGCTTGTTGGTTGAGCAGATCGATGAGAATCGATTTGCTCAGCAATTGAATACAGGCGATTTGCCTGATCCTGATTTGTTTATTCGTACGGGTGGGGAACAACGCTTAAGTAATTTCTTCCTTTGGCAACTGGCCTATACAGAGCTTTATTTTTCTGATTTATATTGGCCTGATTTTAGCATTGACGAGTTTGAAAATGCGCTTCTGTGGTTTCAGCTGCGGGAGCGTCGCTATGGGCGAACGTCGAAACAATTAGTGGAGAAACAAAATGTTTAAACAACGTGTTCTCACCGCACTGGTGCTTGTGCCGCTGGTTTTGATGGCCATTTACTTTGCAACTGCAGGGGTTTTAGCGGGATTGGTCGTTTTGCTTATCGGTTTGTTAGGCTGGGAGTGGTTGCAGTTAATCCCTATTCAACGCTTAGGATATCGGATTTTATTTCTCGTCGTATTGTTGCTTTTAATTGGGCCGGCGATGTATTGGTTTCATGCTTGGCTGCGGGTTGATTTGGTGTGTTGGGTCGGTATTCTCGTTGCGGTATTGACGTTTCCTGCTTCAGAAAAAATATGGGGGAAACGCGCAATGGTGGGCGGGGTGTGCCTACTGGTTTTGCCTGTGGTGGCCGGTGCGCTCAACGCGCTGTATCAACAAACACAAGGCCGTGATTTGATTGTGTATTTGCTTTGCTTGATTTGGGCGGCTGATATTGGGGCATACTTAGCCGGAAAAAAATGGGGGCGCACCAAATTAATTCCAGCTGTAAGCCCAGGCAAGACGGTTCAAGGGATGATGGGCGGGTGTGCGTTGGCTATTCTCGTGGCAGGGTTGGGAGCGGTCTATTTTAACCCGCCTGATGTCATCTGTTGGTTTCTAATCGCGATAAGCACTGCATTGATGTCCATGCTAGGCGATTTATTTATTAGTATGTTGAAGCGGCGTTGCCATTTAAAAGATACCGGTCGCATTTTTCCGGGACATGGTGGCGTGCTGGATAGGTTAGATAGTTTCATAGCGGCCTTGCCGTTGTTTTGTTTTTTACATGGTTTTTAAACGGGTTGACAGGGCGTATCACTTCCTATAAAACGGTTCCATTGACGAAATGTGCGGCACAGGACGTAAAAATAATAATGATAAAGAAAAGCAAACAGATGGTATTGGTAGCATGCTGCGCGACAGCATTGGCCTTGTCAGGACAGGTGCATGCAGACTCAGGCTTTATTGTTCGGGACATCAAAGTGTCGGGCTTGCAGCGCGTTAGCGTAGGGACCGTATTAAATTACCTGCCTGTTCAGGTGGGCGAAGAAGTGGGGCCCGCTTCAACACCGCAAATTATTAGAGCCTTATATGAGACTGGGTTTTTTCAATCGGTCGTGCTTGAACGGCAAGGCAACACATTGGTTGTTCAGGTGGTGGAGCGCGCCACCATTGGCTCCGTGACCGTGGTGGGCAACAAAGAAATTCCCAGTGATAAAATGAAAGAGCTGTTAAAAGACTTGAGTCTGGTGAAAGGGCGTGTGTTTCAGCGCGCGTCGTTAGAGCGGCTTGAGAAGGAATTAAAGCAGGCTTACAATGCACGGGGTAAATACAATGCGCGAATTGAAGCTAAAGTTGTCGACTTAACTGAAAATCGTGTGGCCATTAACGTGGCAGTCTCCGAAGGTCGCGTCTCACGTATTAAAGAAATCAAAATAATTGGCAATCATGCGTTTTCTGATCATGACTTGAAGGCGGAGCTGGCATTGTCCTCCAGCAATGTGCTGACCTATTTCACGAAGAAAGATCAATACTCCAAAGCCTCAATGGATGCGTCATTGGAAGCACTTCGCTCCTATTACCTGGATCATGGGTATTTGAAATTTAATATTGTGTCGTCACAAGTGCTGCTGGCGCCTGATAAAAAAGATGTGTATGTGAATATTCATATTGAGGAGGGTCCTCAATATCGATTTGCGGGCTTTGCTGTCGCTGGTAAGACTGTTTTACCAAAAGAAAAGATAGAATCTCTGGTTCAGGTGAAGTCGGGACGTGTCTTTTCACGTAAGCAAGTCACAGAAAGCATTTCTGCCATTGGCTTAGCATTAGGCGATATTGGTTACGGGTTTCCAGCGGTCAATGCGGAACCCCGTATCAATGAAACCGACAAGACCGTTTTTATTACCTTTGTGGTTGATCCGGGGCGGCATGTGTATGTCCGTCGGATTGATTTTCATGGCAACACGAAAACAGCTGATTATGTTTTACGCAATATTATTCGTCAGGATGAAGGGGCTTTGTTGTCGTTGCACAATATCAAAGAATCGGAACG
>CAMAYA010000107.1 GCA_945862275.1 Legionella genomosp. 1
GAATACCTTTATCAACTGCTGGAATATATTCCTTTGGTATAGCTCCACCTACAATTCCATTAATAAACACATACCCTTCACCTCGATTTTGAGGTTCTATCTTTAACCACACGTGTCCATATTGACCCCGACCGCCTGATTGACGTACAAACTTCCCTTCTTGTTCAACCGCTTTCTTAAGGGTCTCTCGATAGGCAACTTGTGGTTTTCCTACATTAGCTTCAACCAAAAACTCACGGCGCATACGATCAACAATAATTTCAAGATGCAACTCACCCATGCCTTCAATAATTGTTTGACCAGACTCTTCATCTGTATGAACCCTAAATGAAGGATCTTCTTGTGCTAACTTACCCAATGCAACTGACATTTTTTCCTGATCAGCTTTTGTTCTAGGCTCAACGGCCACTGCAATAACCGGATCCGGAAAATCCATTCTCTCTAATGTGATGATTGAATTAATATCACAAAGCGTATCCCCGGTGGTTACCGTCTTCAAACCAACAGCTGCAGCAATATCACCCGCGCGGACTTCTTTGATTTCTTCGCGCGAATTAGCATGCATTTGTAACAAACGACCTATTCTTTCTTTTTTACCTTTAACAGGGTTATACAGTGTATCACCACATTTTACGACACCGGAATAAGCACGAAAGTATGTCAGCGTACCAACAAATGGGTCGGTTGCAATTTTAAATGCTAGTGCCGAAAAAGGTTCGTCATAAGCTGTTCTTCTAAAGGCTTCTTCACCATCTTCGTCAAGTCCCTTTATTGCCGGGACATCAATTGGTGCTGGCAAATAATCAATAACACCATCCAACACTGCTTGAACACCCTTGTTCTTAAAGGCTGAGCCACAAAAAACAGGTACAACTTCATTCTTTATTGTGCGCGCTCTAATTCCAGCTTTAATTTCTTCTTCAGTGAATGCCTCACCTTCAAGATATTTTTCCATCAACTCTTCGGTATGCTCCGCTGCTGCCTCAACAATTTTATTACGCAGCTCCAAGCACTCTTTCATCATATCTTCGGGAATAGCCTGATACTCAAAAGTCATTCCTTTGCTTTCTTCATCCCAGTAGATGGCTTTCATTTTCACCAGGTCAACTACACCTATAAATGTTTCTTCACATCCAATCGGCAACTGAACAATCACAGGGCACGACCCGAGTCGTTGTTTGATTTGAACAACCACTCGATTAAAATTAGCACCCATTCGATCCATTTTATTTACAAAAACGATCCTAGGAACGCCGTATTTATCAGATTGACGCCATACTGTCTCGGACTGCGGCTCAACACCAGAAACCGAGTCGAACACAACAATTGCACCATCTAAAACACGAAGTGAACGCTCGACTTCAATCATAAAATCGACGTGCCCGGGTGTATCAATAATGTTAATCCGATGTTGAGCATACTGCTTGTCCATTCCAGACCAGTAACAAGTAGTTGCTGCAGAAGTAATGGTTATTCCGCGTTCTTGTTCCTGGACCATCCAGTCCATTGTTGCTGCACCGTCATGTACTTCACCGATTTTGTGCGAGGTCCCCGTATAAAACAAAACACGCTCTGTCGTTGTAGTTTTACCTGCATCAACGTGCGCGGCTATGCCGATGTTGCGGTAAAGTTCTAAAGGTGTTGTTAACACGGGATTTCCTCTCGGTTTTTATCCACTTAATTCCATCTAAAATGTGCAAAGGCTTGGTTTGCTTTCGCCATTTTATGGGTTTCTTCGCGTTTTTTTGCGGCTGAGCCTTTGTTTTCGAAGGCGTCAACTAATTCGCCAGCCAATCTTAGCATCATACCTTTTTCACCGCGTGAGCGAGAAGCCTGAACAATCCAACGCATTCCCAAAGCAATGCTACGATCGAGCCTTACTTCTACAGGAACTTGGTATGTAGCACCGCCCACTCGACGAGATCGAACCTCAACCGTTGGCCTTACGTTATCAAGTGATTGCTCGAAATGTCGCATAATACTTCCACTTGCGCCACCTGTACCGCTTGTGCCTGACTCACCCGATTCATCATCTGATTTTTTAGATTTCTTAAGGCGCTCTTCCATTACAGCAAGTGCGCCATAAACGATTTTCTCGGCGGTGGATTTCTTTCCGCTTACCATAAGCACGTTGATGAACTTTGCCAACAACTCGCTGTGATGTTTTGGATCAGGTAGAATCTCTCTCTTAGGTACTTCTCTTCTTCTTGGCATGTCTAGTTCCTACATTCAGATTATTTTTTATCTTTCGGCTTTTTAGTTCCGTATTTGGAACGTCCTTGCTTGCGATCATTTACACCAGAAGTATCCAAACTACCGCGAACTGTATGGTAGCGAACCCCCGGCAAGTCTTTTACACGTCCGCCGCGGATCAGTACGACCGAATGCTCTTGTAGATTATGGCCTTCACCACCAATATACGAAGATACCTCAAAGCCATTTGTTAAACGAACACGCGCAACCTTACGCATAGCTGAGTTAGGCTTTTTAGGTGTTGTAGTATATACCCGCGTGCATACCCCTCGACGTTGTGGGCATGATTGCAATGCCGGAACATTACTCTTCCTTTTGGCGTCCACGCGAGGCTTTCTTACTAACTGATTAATAGTAGCCATTATTTTGTTAACTCCGAACTTTATCTTAAAATTATTTCGTATGCATAAGGAGGCCGGATTCTATATAGGTCCGAACCATTTGTCAAGTTCAAACCCTATAGAATCCGATCTATTAGCGATCTTGATTATCAGCATTGAGTGCTTCACTCAATGCATGTTCAACATCACTTGCCGTTACCACATGTGGATGCTCTCCACTAGCCGCTTTGGCACGCTTAGCTTTACGAGTAAGATGATAGGTATAGCCTGTTCCCGCAGGAATTAACCGCCCTACCATTACATTTTCTTTGAGGCCACGGAGATCATCTGTTTTGCCGCTCACTGCAGCCTCTGTAAGAACCCTTGTTGTTTCCTGGAATGATGCCGCTGAAATAAATGATTCAGTTGCCAACGACGCCTTGGTAATCCCCAAGAGAATCGGTGTGCCTTGTGCTGCAAGTTTACCTTCTGCCAGCAGCTTATCATTTTCCTGCAACATTGCAGTGTCTTCAACTTGTTCACCCAGCAGGAATTTTGAATCGCCAACAAATGTAATAATACGTTTTCGTAACATCTGTCTTACGATCGTTTCAATATGTTTATCGTTGATTTTTACACCTTGCAATCGATAAACGTCTTGTACTTCATTAACGATATAATTTGCTAATGCTCCAACACCCAACAGTCGCAGTATATCATGCGGGTTTGGTGGGCCGTCAGCAACAACTTCACCCCTAGCAACATGCTCCCCTTCAAACACGGAAACATGACGCCATTTAGGAATTAACTCTTCATGATGCTTGTTTTCGCTTTCAGTAATAATCAATCGTCGTTTGCCCTTCGTTTCTTTTCCGAAATTAATGACCCCCGACATTTCAGCCATAACGGCTGAGTCCTTTGGTTTTCTTGCCTCAAACAAATCAGCCACGCGTGGCAAACCACCGGTGATATCGCGTGTTTTTGACCGTTCCTGTGGGATACGTGCTATGACATCACCGACACCAACAGCATTACCATCTCCAAAATTAATGATCGCATCAACAGGGAGGTAGTATTGTGCTGGTACATTCGTGCCTGATAAGAAAATTTCCTCGCCATTATCAGATACCAACTTCACCATTGGCCGCATGTCCCTGCCAGCATTACTACTACGTTGCTTCGCGTCGATGACCACAATATTACTTAGACCTGTTAATTCATCAACTTGTCGATTCATGGTTATTCCTTCCACGAGGTCGACAAATTTAAGCATACCGCTTACTTCGGAGATTACCGGGTGAGTATGAGGATCCCACGTTGCAATAACTTGTCCCGCATCAACTGATGATTGATCATGAACTGACAAAACAGCACCGTAGGGCAATTTGTATCGCTCACGTTCACGACCAAATTCGTCAATGATCGTCACTTCGCCTGAACGCGATACGGCAACAAGATTACTGTTTTCATGCGTTACCGTTTTAATATTATGAAGTCGAATAACCCCTTTGTTTTTAATCTGGATATTATTTGCAGCTGTTGCTCTTGATGCCGCGCCCCCGATGTGGAACGTACGCATTGTCAGCTGTGTGCCTGGCTCACCGATTGATTGTGCCGCTATAATACCAACTGCCTCTCCAGTATTAACTAGATGTCCACGAGCCAAGTCACGTCCATAGCATTTAGCACACAAACCAAACCGCGTTAAGCATGATATAGGAGAACGAACGACCACTTGATCAACACCTAGTTTTTCTAACCGTTCAACCCATTCTTCATCTAGCAATGTTCCGGCTTTTACAATGGGCTCACTTTGATTTGGAATATAAACATCCGTAGCAACGACGCGGCCAAGCACACGTTCTTGCAATGGCTCGACAATATCTCCGCCTTCAATTAACGGTTGCATCAGGATGCCGTTCTCTGTTCCGCAGTCATCTTCTGTAATGACAACATCTTGCGCAACATCTACGAGTCGTCTTGTCAGATATCCAGAGTTTGCTGTCTTTAACGCTGTATCTGCAAGACCTTTACGTGCTCCATGGGTAGAAATGAAATATTGGAAGACGTTAAGTCCCTCGCGGAAGTTAGCCGTAATTGGTGTTTCAATGATGGAGCCGTCCGGTGCCGACATCAAGCCTCGCATTCCCGCTAACTGCCTAATCTGCGCCGCGGAACCCCGTGCACCTGAGTCTGCCATCATGAAAATTGGATTGAACGAGTCTTGACGTACTGTTTTTCCATCTCGATCAACAATTTCCTCGGTTGCAAT
>CAMAYA010000108.1 GCA_945862275.1 Legionella genomosp. 1
TCACCCGGATTGCATTTAAAAATGCCGTTCATTGAACAGGTGCGTATATTTGATACCCGTATCCAGACCTTGGATATTAAATCATCCCGCATTGTCACTAAAGAAAAAAAGGACGTGATGGTTGATTATTATGTCAAATGGCGTATTGAAAATTTGGCACAATATTTCAAATCAACAGGCGGAAGCGAGTTCAAGGCAGAAACCCTGTTGGAGCAGCAATTAAATACCTCATTGCGTGCACAATTCGGTAAACGCACCATTTCGGACGTGGTGTCCGGTGGACGCGATGACTTGATGGATATATTGCGTGAACGTGCTGAAGAGCAAGCGGCTCAATTGGGCACGCATGTCGTCGACGTTCGGATTAAGGGCATTGAATTGCCGGCTAACACCAGCAATGCCATTTATCAGCGGATGCGTGCGGATATGCAGAAAATTGCAAACCACCACCGTGCAGATGGACAGGCACAAGCCGAGGCGATTCAAGCAGCAGCGGACGCGCGTGTGACCATTCTATTGGCACAGGCCGCCAGTGATGGGCAAATTATTCGCGCACAAGGGCAAGCAAAGGCCTCGGCCATTTATGCCAGCGCGTTTGGACAAAACAAAGCGTTTTTTGCATTTTATCGCAGTTTAAAAGCCTACGAAGGCAGCTTTAATAGCAAGAATGATATTTTGGTGCTCGATCAAAGCAGTGCTTTTTTTGATTATTTTAAACATGGTTTTTCAAACGACCATGCGGTTGGGGTTAAATGATTATGGGCAAACATGTTGTTGTTGTAGGTACACAGTGGGGCGATGAGGGCAAAGGCAAGATCGTTGACTTATTAACCCAAGATGCACAAGTGGTCGTGCGCTATCAGGGCGGGCACAATGCGGGCCACACGCTGAAAATCAATGGGGAAAAGACGGTGTTGCGTCTGATCCCATCGGGCATGCTGCGCACGCATGTTCAGTGTTATATTGGCAATGGCGTGGTGTTATCGCCTGATGCTTTATTGACTGAAATCCGGGAATTAGAACGCAAAGGCATTGATGTGCGTAGCCGGCTGCACATCAGTCAAGCGTGCCCATTGATTTTATCTTGTCACGTTGCATTGGATAAAGCGCGCGAACTGCATAAAGGCAACGCCGCTATTGGAACCACTGGGCGTGGCATTGGCCCGGCTTATGAAGACAAAGTAGCCCGGCGCGCAATCAAAGTGAGCGATCTCCTGCATCCAGAACGATTTGAAGCAAAGCTCACCGAATTACTGGAATACCATAATTTTGTGCTGACACAATATTATAAACAACCGGCGGTTAATCTGGCTGATTTGTTGGTTGAGGCACGGACATGGGCCGACGAGTTGCGTCCTATGGTGACGGATGTGACCACCTGTTTGCATGCGCACCGTGAAAAAGGTGATTCCATTTTATTTGAGGGCGCTCAGGGCGTTTACTTGGATATCGATCATGGCTCATACCCGTTTGTCACCTCCTCCAATACTTGTGTTGGCAGTGTGGTCAATGGAGCAGGATTCGGCCCCCTTTATTTGGATTATGTGCTAGGGATCACCAAAGCGTATACCACGCGTGTGGGCGGAGGTCCCTTTCCTACCGAGTTGCAAGAGGAAGTAGGTCAACGATTGGCTGAGCGCGGCAATGAGTTTGGTGCGGTGACGGGCCGACCTCGTCGTTGTGGGTGGTTTGATGCGGTATTATTGAAACGTTCTATTGAGCTCAACAGCGTGTCTGGATTGTGTTTAACCAAACTGGATGTATTGGATGGGTTGGAGACGATTCGCATTGCAACGGCGTATCAAAAGGCCGATGGTCAATTGCTAACGCACCCACCACAAGCGGCAGATGATTTTGTAGGTTTGACGCCGGTATATGAAGACGTGCCGGGTTGGTCTGAATCGACTGCGGATGTCACAGCACTTGACCAACTCCCAGCAAACGCATTGGCTTATGTCAAACGCCTTGAGGACATATTGGGCGTGCCTGTTGATATGTTGTCAACTGGGCCTGAGCGAACCTCAACGATTATTTTGCGTGATCCCTTTGCTTGATGCTGTCGTCCCCTGGGGAACGACAGATAAGATATGCCTTAATTAGCGGGATCGCCAGTACCTGCATTGACAGTCGCTGTTGCGCAAGAAGTGACGCGCACCCCATTCCAGCTGGCGCTGTTTTCTTCACCAGCCGGCAAAACAAGTCCACATTTTTTGAAACGTTGTGAGGAACGCTCACAACGTTATATACTGATTTTTTAGTATTTCGCGAGCATGCATGGAACTCATCATTGACAATACGCCGTTTAAAGCGTTATTTCAGCCGTTGGATTTAGGATTTACGCAACTGAAGAATCGAGTACTGATGGGCTCTATGCACACGGGGCTTGAGGAAGACAAAAATGATTTGAAACGGTTGGCGGCATTTTACCGCGAACGTGCACTCGGTGGGGTTGGTTTGATGGTGACGGGTGGCTTTTCCCCTGATCGTGTTGGACGCTTATATCCAACTGCCGCCAAACTGACATCACGCCTAGAGCAACAACGGCATGAGTTGGTCACACATACTGTGCATGAGGCCGGAGGAAAAATTGCATTGCAAATCTTGCACGCGGGCCGGTATGGATATCATCCCTTTTGCATGGCCCCTAGTCGTTTAAAATCGCCTATTAGCCCGTTTACGCCGTGGTCCATGAGCAAACGCCGAGTTGTGAAAACGATTGAGCATTTTGGACGGTGCGCACGCCTGGCTCAAGCCGCGGGTTATGATGGTGTTGAGATCATGGGTAGCGAAGGCTATTTGATTAATCAATTTATTGTGAGCCATACGAACAAACGCCAAGACGAATGGGGCGGTGACTTTTCAAATCGCATGCGATTTCCTGTGGAAGTGGTGCGTCGTGTGCGTGAAGCGGTGGGTGCAAAATTTATTATCATTTACAGGCTTTCGATGCTGGACCTGATTGCGGAAGGGAGCAGCTGGGAAGAAGTTGTTTTATTGGGGCAAGCGATTGAGCAAGCCGGTGCGACGCTTCTCAATACAGGCATAGGCTGGCATGAAACGCGCATTCCAACCATCGCCACCATGGTGCCTGCGGCGGCGTTTGCAGCGGTTACAAAGCACTTAAAACCCCATGTGACCATACCCGTCATCACCTCCAATCGGATTAATACCCCAGAGTTGGCCAATGCCCTGTTAGAAGAGGGGGTGGCGGACATGGTGTCGATGGCACGCCCCTTCCTTGCGGATGCCCAATTTGTCCAGAAGGCTCAATTGGGCGAGAGCCGTGCGATCAATACCTGCATTGCGTGTAATCAAGCGTGCCTTGATCAGGTGTTTGTGAATAAAACCGCATCGTGTTTAGTGAATCCCCGCGCATGCCATGAAACAGAACTGGTGTATCAAATGGCGGAGACGCCCAAACACATTGCCATCGTTGGGGCAGGACCCGCAGGCCTTGCCTGTGCGGCAGTTGCCGCTGAACGGGGGCATCGCGTCACGTTGTTTGAAAAGAGTAGTGAGTTGGGTGGGCAATTTAATTTAGCGACGCGCATTCCCGGTAAAGAGGTCTTTCAACACACAATTGATTACTTCACTTATCAACTTGAAAAATTTCAGGTGGATATTCGTCTGCGCACAGAACCGGATATTCAAACGTTATTGGCGTTTGATGAGGTGGTTTTGGCTACTGGCGTAAAGCCACGTATTCCATCGATTCCTGGCATTGATCATGAAAAAGTCATGACGTACATTGATGCAATTCAAGGGCTAAAAACCCCAGGTCATCGGGTTGCGGTCATTGGTGCCGGAGGCATTGGCTTTGATGTAGCCGAATGGTTGACTCAATCGAAGACTTCGGAAACAAAAGAAGATTTTTATGGTGAGTGGGGTATTGATATCGCTAGTGTGCAACGCGGTGGATTGCAACAACCCGTTATTCCACCCAGTGCGCGACAAGTGTATTTATTGCAACGGAAACCCGAAAAGCTAGGCAAAAAATTAGGTAAAACCACGGGTTGGATTCATCGTTTAAGCTTAAAACATAGGCAGGTTGAAATGCTATCAGGCGTTCAATATCTTCGCATAGATGATAAAGGGTTGCATGTGTTGATTCATAACAAACCCCGGATTTTGGAGGTGGATTCTGTTGTGATTTGTACAGGTCAAGTCGAGTCGTGCTCCCTGTTTGAGCCCTTAAAACGGGCCGGACAAACGGTGCATTTAATGGGTGGAGCATTCAAAGCATTGGAGCTAGATGCGCGTCACGCCATTGATCAAGCGTGTCGATTAGCTGCGTTATTTTAATATAGCTGGGGGCCCTATTTTAAATTAAAAAAATAGACGAATAAAATGAGTGCAATTCCTGAGGGATTCTGTTATTATACTGACCAGTTTTTACATTGCTTAATCTAATTTCAGATTATGTGTATTTTTCAGGAATTTTATGACACAAGAATCGACAACTTTTGCAGATCTTGATTTATCCGATGCGCTACAAAAAGCGCTTATTGACCTAAAATTTGTAACGCCATCGCCTATTCAGCTACAAACGATCCCGTTGCTGTTGCAAGATCGGGATGTGATTGGCCTGGCTCAAACAGGCACAGGAAAGACCGCGGCATTTGGCTTGCCCATTTTGCAACGGTTATCCCTATCGATTAAAAGCCCGCAGGCACTTATTTTAGCGCCCACGCGTGAATTGGCGATGCAAGTGGGTGAACACTTTAAATCCATGGCTACCTATTTGAATAACGTGCATGTTGCTGTGCTGTGCGGCGGTCAAGATTACCGGCCTCAGTTACAAACATTGCGAG
>CAMAYA010000109.1 GCA_945862275.1 Legionella genomosp. 1
AATCCGTCTCGTGATAGGTTAAGTAAGGAGCCAGTGCTAAACGTGCAGAAATTTGGGCTTGTGTGGTGCCTTCAATAATAGGAAACGACTCGGTCAGTACGTCGCCGACTACCACTCGGAATAAGAAATGCTGTGCTGATTCACCCGGATTGACCTGGTAGATGCCAGATTTCAGTTGCAGCGTGAGCCCTTGGATTCGAATTAAATAAAGAAACAAACGCTTGGATTCAATCAAATGCTGTACTGACAAAGTGCGCACAAATGCGGTGGCTGACGAAGCTGTATCTAGACGCACAATGGTGCTGGGCTGATTGTAACCTATCATGGGTTGATATAATAAACGGTAAAGATCAAGGCCAAAAAAAGAAAGCCCGCCTATGCATAGCATGAGCAGGCCAATCAGAATAACGTTAAACAACCGAATCGCCATCGGGAGACCCCTTAGGTGATTCGCTTGAACAATAAACTGCCGTTAGTGCCACCAAAGCCCAATGAATTACTGAGTGCATAATCAATTTTTCTTTGTTGTGCCGTATGCGCCACAAAATTTAAATCACAATTTTCATCAGGATTATCTAAATTGATGGTAGGAGGTGCGACTTGATCGCGAATCGCTAACACACTAAATCCAGCCTCAACGGCTCCTGCCGCACCCAATAAATGACCGGTCATGGACTTGGTTGAACTGACTGCCAATTGGTATGCATGCTCTTTGAAGACCCGTTTGATTGCAATGGTTTCATTCTTGTCATTCAAATAAGTAGATGTACCATGTGCATTGATATAATCCACTTGATCTATCGAAATACCTGCATCCTTCACCGTGGCTGCCAGCGCTCTGGACGCGCCATCTGCATTTTCATCAGGGGATGTAATGTGGTATGCATCTGCTGACATGCCAAAACCGACTAATTCGGCGTAAATTTTAGCGCCGCGTGCTTTCGCGTGCTCATATTCTTCCAACACTAAAATACCAGCGCCCTCTCCCATGACAAACCCGTCACGGTCTTTATCCCAAGGACGTGAGGCTTGTTCAGGCGCGTCATTGCGCTTGGATAAAGAACGAACCGCTGAGAAGCCTGCCAAACACAAGGGCGTGTCGGTCATTTCAGCGCCACCACACACCATTACATCGGCATCACCATAAACAATCATACGACCGGCAAGGCCGATGTTATGCGTGCCTGTGGTGCATGCGGTCACGACGGATATATTGGGGCCTTTTAGATTGTGTTTAATCGAAATCTGCCCTGCCACCATGTTAATAATGCCAGCGGGAATAAAGAAAGGCGACACTTTGCGCGGGCCACCTTGCATTAGCCGTTCTTGATTATTGGTAATGGTTTGGATGCCACCGATTCCAGCACCAACGGCAACACCGGCTCGATAAGATAACTCCTCATCGATAACCAGGTTGGAATCCGCCAGTGCCTCATCCGCAGCAATCATGCCATACTGCGTGAATAAGTCCATTTTTCGAGCATCCTTAAGGGCCATGTGATCTTCAATGTTCAGGTTTTTTACCTTGGCCCAAATTTTGGTGCTGTAGTCTGTGGTATCAAAGTCTTCAACCCGACCGACACCGCTGACGCCTGCCAAAATATTTTTCCAAGATTCCTCTGCATTAAGACCCACAGGGGTTATCATCCCCAAGCCCGTCACAACGACTCGTCGCTTATTCAATGATGAACTCCTCTTAAATCAATGTTTATTCATTGCCCATGGTGGATTCGATGTAATCAATCGCTTCCTGAATGGTGGTAATCTTCTCAGCTTTCTCGTCTGGAATTTCTGTTTCGAATTCTTCTTCCAAAGCCATGACCAACTCTACGGTATCGAGCGAATCAGCGCCTAAATCGTCAACAAACGATGCATCGTTTTTCAATTCATCGGCTTTCACACCCAATTGTTCTACAACGATTTTACGAACTCGATCAGTTACTGTGCTCATGACGTGTATTTCCTCTTCGGTTAATAAAAATTTTTAGTCGCTAGTGTATTCAATTCTTCAGATAACGCAAGTGTGACTAGTCCATGTACATTCCGCCGTTTACATGGATCGTTTCACCCGTAATATAGTTTGCAGCATCCGAGGCCAAAAAAACAACGGCATGCGCCACATCTTCGACACAACCCAATCGTTTCATCGGAATGCGTTTCAGCATTTCATCTTTGACCATCGATGGCAATGCGGCGGTCATGTCTGTATCGATGAAACCCGGCGCCACAACGTTCACGGTAATGCCTCGGCTACCCATTTCCTGGGCCAATGATTTCGAAAAACCAATCACGCCAGCTTTTGCCGCAGTATAGTTCACTTGGCCAGAATTACCACTAGAGCCCACCACCGATCCGATGGTGATAATGCGGCCCCAACGCGCACGAAACATCGATTTTAAGCACGACTTGCTCAACCGATAGACTGAATTGAGATTGGTTTCAATCACTCGAAACCATTCTTCGTCTTCCATACGCAACAATAAATTGTCATTCGTAATGCCTGCATTATTGACTAATATAGATGGCGCTTTATTATTTGATGATAAATAATCTTGTAGGGCCTCAACACTGGATGCTTGAGTAACATCCAATAGCAGGCCTTCACCGGCTAAATGGGCCTGTTCCAACGCTGCGGTGATAGAAGCAGCACCGGCCTCTGTAGTGGCCGTTCCTACGACATAGGCACCATTTTGGGCCAACGCCATCAGAATCGCTTGACCAATGCCACGACTGGCTCCTGTGACTAATGCAATTTTGCCTTCTAAATTGATCACGGTAAAACCCTCTTTATTCTCATGTGCGATGTGCCAATGCTGCCTCTAAACTGCTTTGATCATAAATACTACTGGCATGCAATGACTTGTCAATTCGTTTGATTAATCCACTTAATACCTTGCCTGGCCCACATTCTATCACAGACTCAATGCCTTGGCTTTTCATCCACTGAATGGTTTCGACCCAACGAACAGGGCAATACAGTTGCTCTTTCAGCAAACGCCTTATCTGTTCTGCCGATTGATACACGCTTAAGTCAACATTGCTGACCACAGGCAGTTCAGGTGTTTTAAAGGGAGCGGCTTGCAAATATTCAGCGAACAAGTCCGCGGCTTCTCTCAATAACGGGCAATGACACGGCACGCTGACTGGTATTTTTATGGCCAAACGAGCACCCTGCTTTTCTGCAAAAATAATTGCCCGATCGACCGCCGCTGTATGACCTGCAATCACCACTTGTCCAATGGCATTATAATTAGCAGGTGTCACCTGCAAACCCACTGAGGACGCATTAATACAAAGCAATTGTACCTGCTCATCGGACAAGCCCACAATGGCCGCCATCGCACCCTGACCAAAGGGCACCGTGTCTTGCATCAGTTTGCCACGCATGGCCACCAAGGCAGCCGCATCGGGCAAATCAATGGCGCCGGCACACACCAATGCCGCGTATTCACCGAGGCTATGGCCTGCCATCATGCTAGCAGGCGTAGCCCCTTGCTGTTTTAGAACGGAAAATACCGCCACATCGGCTGTCAGTACAGCCACTTGCGTGTGTTCGGTTTGATTTAAGCGCGCATCAGGGCCTTCTTGTACCAACGCCCAAACGTCATACCCAACGCGTTCTGACACACAAGCAAAGGTTTGAATAATGGACGGGTGATGGGTTGATAGTTCATGCAGCATCCCAACGGATTGCGAGCCTTGACCCGGGAAAATATATGCCGTTTTTAACATGGCGATAGGGCCTCTTAGAGCAACAAACCTTGATTGATAAAGTCCGTAATTTGATCGCGAACCAAATCAACCACATTGTTTTTGACTTGTAACATGGCTTCTTCCACGGCAAACTGAAATGCCAACTCGCTCGCGCCGCCATGGCTTTTGACCACGATCCCATTCAATCCCAACAGGCTTGCGCCATTGTATCGAGCGGGATCCATGCGTTTTTTTAAATGCATTAGTGCAGGACGCGCCATCAATCCCACCACTCTAGACCACCAGTTTTGTCGAAACGATTCTTTCAGCACACAAATCATGAGTTTGGCCAAGCCTTCACTGGCCTTCAATGCCACATTGCCGACAAAGCCATCACAAACGACCAAGTCCACATCGCCCGAATAAAAATGGTCACCCTCAACATAGCCGACATAATTCATCAACTTGCATTCAGCCAACATATGCGCCGTGCGCTTGACTTGATCATTGCCTTTGATTTCTTCAACACCAATATTCAACACGCCAATTTTAGGAGCGGCTTTTCCGTCTAATGCTTTGATGAGAGCAGAACCCATCACCGCAAATTGGAACAGGTGTTCGGCACATGAATCAACATTCGCGCCGAGATCAATGACTCGCGTTCGGCCATGCATGGTGGGCAACTCAGCGATAATAGCAGGGCGGTCAATGCCAGGGAGTGTTTTCAGCACAAAGCGAGCGGTTGCCATGAGTGCGCCGGTGTTACCCGCGCTCACACAAGCCTGCGCCTTGCCTTCTTTTACCAAATTAATGGCAACACGCATGGACGAATCTTTTTTGTTTCGCAACGCATAAGAAGGCAATTCATCCATACCCACCACATCGGAAGCATGCACAACAGACAATTGGCTATTGATGGATGACCCGTGTTTTTTGAGGTGGTGAATAACCTGACTTTGATCGCCGACCAACAGCAATTTCAGATTGGCGTTGTTTCGAACAGCACGCACACAGGCAGGGCTCACAATCTCTAAACCGTGATCCC
>CAMAYA010000110.1 GCA_945862275.1 Legionella genomosp. 1
CGAAGCATTACATGATTAAGTCTAATCGTGAAAGCGGATTGGGTCGATATGACATTGCCATTTTGCCAAAAGACAATCAAAAAATGGCAATCCTTCTCGAACTTAAAAGCACAGCAGACAGCAGTGAAGCAGGTCTTACGCAATCAGCAGAGCGAGCACTTCAACAAATAAAAACAAAGCAATATGCTACAGAGTGCCAGCAAGCCGGTTACACCCATGTTGCTCTAATTGGTATTGCTTTTTGTGGGAAGGCGATCAAAATTATTCATCAGTGATGAAGTGGAAAAAAATATCCATTGGATTTTCAATCATGGGTTGTTGCTTTCTGTTCGGATTTTAACGCGACAGCCGTGAAAAGCATGTAATATTCGGTTGCGCCGCCCGAATATTACATGTATATTTTTAATATGAAGCTAATAAATAGAAATATTGAAGAAAAAATTGAGCGCCTACTGCGTATCTTCCCTGTGGTTGCTTTGGTTGGCGCACGCCAGACCGGTAAAACCGTGCTATCCAAAAAAATTCGCCCAGACTGGCGGTACCTGGACCTTGAAAACCCAAATGATTTTGAGCTCATTAGTCGGGATCCGATGTTGTATTTTGATCATGTTTCTTCTCATATTATCTTTGATGAAGCACAAAATTATCCTAAATTATTTGAGGTCCTTCGCGGGGTGATTGATGCGCAGCGTGGGGAGAAGGGGCGTTTTATTCTCACGGGTTCCAGTAGTCCTGAATTACTAAGTCAATTGTCGGAAAGTCTATCTGGTCGAATTGGGATTATAGAGGTAGGGACGTTAAAAGCCAATGAATACTATCGAAAGCCACTGAGTCCATTGTATACATTGTTTGAATCTAGGTTAGATAAGCAGGCAGTGAATTTTTGTGAGCCGCCATTATCAAATGCACAAATGCGGGAAATTTGGTTGAAGGGGGGGTACCCGGAGCCATTGCTAACCATGAGCGATCAGGATTATCTTTTATGGATGCAAAACTATCGGGACACCTATGTCAATCGAGATGTTGCCCGGTTGTTTCCTCAGTTGAATCGGGTCAAATACCAGCGGTTTATTAAAATGTTGGCCACGCTCTCAGGAACCATTATCAATAAATCGGAGGTTGGGCGGATATTAGAGTTTAATGAAAGCACAGCTAGAGAGTATTTGCATATTGCAAGCAATACATTTATTTGGCGCGAAATGTTGAGCTATGAAAACAGTGTCATTAAATCCATTGTAAAAATGCCAAAAGGGCACATTCGAGACACTGGGTTATTGCATTTTTTGTCAAATATACAAAATTATAATGCACTGTTTGAATCGAGTACTATGGGTTCTTCATTTGAAGGATTTATTATAGAGGAATTACTAAAAGGGCTTGAGGCAACGTGTGTGACCAATTGGGAATCCCATTATTATCGAACGCGTGCGGGAGCTGAGGTCGATTTGATTTTGAGCGGGGCGTTTGGCGTGTTACCGATAGAAATTAAATATGGCACATCGACTCCATTAAAGCAGTTAACGTCATTGACGCGATTTATTGAAGAAAACAAGCTGGCATTTGGTTTGTTAATCAATCAATCGTCTGATGCGATTTGGTTGAGTGAAAAAATATTTCAGCTCCCGGTCGGATGGGTTTAGCCGAGTAGCGGATAATGTGACAGGAGGGCAAATCTGTTTGCATATGTATATACACCGGGAAATTTCTTTCTTATATGCAAAGTGGTTTGCGTGTCTTGGCTCAGGTTAATCCTAATAATGATCTGGTCAGACTAATTGAAGTGGAGCGAGTGGCTCGTGTTGGAACCAGCGCTGCGATTAAAACATTAAACCCAATGGAACCCTTTTGCGAGCATTCCGGCAGTTGCCATCACTACAGCCACACCGGTCCACACTGTAAACTTAAGCGTTTCATATCGAATTTTTTCAATAGCCAATTCCAAATCTTTCTTAGTGGTGAGTTCATCCAGATGCAATTCTTCTTTTAGATCTTTTTTGAGCTCGGATTTAACTTCTGAAATCACTAATTCAAGTTTACGTGCTTGAACCTCGGATTGCTTATCAGTAAATCCTGCTTCTTTTAAATCATGCATGTATTCAACTATTGATACGAATGACATGAAATTTCACTCCCAAAGATTATATATACGGTTTTTTGTTAGTGTATCAGACTTGCCCCAGTTATCATACTTATAGGGCGGTTTCAATCAGGGCTGTCCCCAGGGATTTAAGATATCCACCCCTGTCGCTTTTAAATCATCTACATTTCTTGTAACCATCATCATGCCATGAACGAAGGATGGCTCCTTGGGTTGGATCTCGTCGTTCTACTAAGAGAATGCCTATTTCAAGTTCCAAAATAGTAATAACCGACAGAAAGAGGCCCTCTGGTGCAATGCCATTGGCCCCTACTACAACATGTTGTTATTATAGTAAAAAGTAAGGGTTCACACCGATAAAAAACTGTTAAAAAAACTGTTTTTTACGATACTGTCATAAATCGACAGTATCGTAAAAATGTATGGCCGGGCTAGCGCCCAGCCGGTATACAGGGTCCGTCTACATAATCATCATTAACCATTAAATTCATGTCTACATTGGCACGTTGAAAACGAACTAGATCATCGTATTGCGCTCGACTCACATACCCATAAACACGACCACACTGAACCAGTGAGGGGGCGGCTTGTGTGGGTTTGGTGTGTAATGTGAGCTCGCAGTCCCAACGAAAGTGGGTTAAATCACAAAGTGCGAAAGCAGGCTGGATGGTTAGGCTTAAGATTATTGTTATAAGAGCGGTGCATTTCATATTGGAACTCCGATGGTTCTTTTTGAATTTATCGGCCGCCAAGTGAAATGCTTTAGGGTAGGAACTCATGTTTTAGCAGTGCGGTTTTATACGGCAAGTCAATGCGCCCCATATATCCGCCTAGACTATTTTGGCCGACAACGCGGTGGCAAGGGATGAATAATGCGATGGGGTTTCTTTTGCAGGCCTGTCCTATTGCACGTGGAGCACTTTTCAAAATGCGGGCTAATTCTCCGTAAGTTAGGATAAGTCCTGCAGGAATGGTTCGTAATGCATTCCAAACGCGTAATTGATACGGGGTGCCTTGTGGCTTGATTGGTAATTCAAAGATGTGTTGAGGGTGTTTGGAAAATTCGTCTATCTGATTGGCAATGATGTGTGCCATCGCATGATTTGATTGCTCGAGCCCAGGTTTTTGGGTGAAAACAGCACGATGAACATGATGTTCATCGTGCGTCACGCATAACCAACCCGCAGGTGTGTTGAAGGTGGAAATGACGTGTGTCGAATCGTGTGGCATCAGCCTTTTTTAGGGGCTAATTTTTCTTTAATACGTGCAGCACGGCCAGCCAGATTACGCAAGTAATACAATTTGGCACGACGCACATCGCCACGGCGTTTTACTGTAATGCTGTCAACAACAGGGCTGTATGTTTGGAAAACACGTTCAACACCTACGTTATGCGAAATTTTACGCACGGTGAAGGCTGAATTTAAGCCGCGGTTGCGTTTAGCAATGACCACGCCTTCAAACGCCTGTAAACGTTCGCGTGTGCCTTCTTTTACTTTGACCTGAACCAATACGGTGTCGCCTGGATTGAATTCAGGAATGATTTTGCCTTGCATTTGTTCGGCATTCAGTTGGTCTATAATGTTAGTCATTGCTTGCTCCTAGTGTTCACTTTTAAACTCAACAAGCAGTTGCTTGTCTGTATCAGTTAATTGTAATTGTTCTAATAAATCCGGCCGTTTCAACCAGGTTGCCCCCAGCGATTGCTTCCGTCGCCAGCGGTCAATGTCTCGATGGTTTCCGCCCAGCAATACTTCTGGCACTGACCCATCGGGTGTTACCGCCGGGCGTGTGTAGTGCGGATGATCCAACAAGCCATTCATGAATGAATCTTGTTGTGCCGATCCGGCGTGGCCCAGACTGCCAGGCAGAAGTCGCACAATGGCGTCTATAAACACCATGGCTGCTAATTCGCCACCACTTAAAACAAAATCCCCCAGCGACCATTCTTCATCGACATGGTGGGTGAGGATGCGTTCATCCATTCCTTCATACCGCCCTGCTAAAAAAAGCAAGGGCTGCTTATTCTTTGCTACTTCATTTAAATCCGCTTGTTGCAGGGCACGTCCCTGGGGACTTAAATAAATGGTTCTGCATTCGGGCGGCATCTGTGCCTGTGCATGCAGAATAGTGGCATGAACGGGTTCATACATCATAACCATGCCGGGCCCACCACCATAAGGCCTGTCATCCACTTGCCGATGCGCATTATGAGACCAGTCGCGTGGGTTCCAGCAGTCAAT
The DNA here is from genome assembly GCA_945862275.1 of Legionella genomosp. 1. Lineage (GTDB taxonomy): Bacteria > Pseudomonadota > Gammaproteobacteria > Legionellales > Legionellaceae > DDPF01. Next base: position 4,342 of record CAMAYA010000110.1, read on the forward strand.
CTGTGCCAAGCCCTGTTCAATTGCACGCCCTGTAATGCCATGCTTCAAGCTGGCAAACATGTCCGGCATGATAGTGATAACGCCTAAATGCAGCATTATTTAAAAATCCGCATCCCAGTCAACGGTGATCACGCGCTGGCTGGCATTGATGTCGATGAGCACCTCACCAGGAAGATACGGAATCAAGTGCCGCCGTTCTCCTTGAACCACCAGAACATCATTCGAACCAGTCGCCAACATTTCAGTGACATCACCCAGTATTTCACCTAGTCGGTTCACGACCTGCATGCCAACCAATTCATGCCAGTAATATTCATCCGCGTTTAATGTTTGGAGTTGCTCGCGTTTGATGGCTATCTCTAGATTGGTCAGC
>CAMAYA010000111.1 GCA_945862275.1 Legionella genomosp. 1
CGGCGTTTCAAATTGGGTTTATGATATTTTTGCCTTTTTTATTGGTTGATTTAATTGTTTCCGGTATTTTAATGACCATGGGCATGATGATGATGCCGCCCATGACCATTTCTTTGCCGATAAAGATTTTATTATTTGTGCTGATCGATGGCTTTGATTTAGTCGTCCAGGCGTTGGTCACTAGCTTTCATTAAGGATTTCCATGAGCATTCAAGATCTGCAAGACAAACTGCAACGCCACCTCACCTATCTGGAACAGGATCAAACCAACACGAATCTATTGTTGTCCGTGGGATTATTACAAGCCAACATTCTGCATCATCAACATGCCATACCGGAAGCCATTGCGCTATTAGATGACTTGGCATTAAAACACGGCTTAAATGCAGACATTGCAGGTTTGTTGGCCTTGTTGCACCTGGATAACAATGACACCGTGCAAGCGGCATTGTTTTCACGTCAAGCGTTGAGCCTCAGTCCCGCGAATTACCAAGGCCAGCTGGTGCGCATGTTACTACGCACACTGAAACAGGAAGTGACGTTGGCTGAAATCGAGGCACTGATTGCCATTAATCCAAACGATTGCCGGCTTTGGTTTGCATTGGGCACCACACAAATGCGTCACATGAATATAACAGCCGCAGAACTGGCCTTTATCAACGCCAGCACGCTTTGGCCGAGCTTTTATGACAATTGGATCTGTTTAGGCTGGTGCCAGCTCTTGTTGAACCATTTAGACAAAGCAAACGCCGCCTACCTAGAAGCGGTGCAGCTAGATGCCGAAGGCGCCGATGGATGGGCCGGACTGGCACTGGTAAGCGCCTTGAAAAATCGCCGCGATGAAGCAAACGAGTACTTAAACAAAGCCCATTCACTCGATTCAGATGGCTTTCTCCTGTCGGTGACTCGTATTATTCTGGCTAATCAATCCAGTCCAGACATGGCCATGAAGCAATTTAATATGGCATTTCCTGAAGTGGCACCGGAGATAAACCGCATCCTCACCCAAGCCATATTGAACGGGGATACGAGTGAACGGGTTCTTCATTGAGTGGCCCTGTTCTCAAAGGCGGGGCTTGATTCCCCATCGATAGTTCCGTTGCCAAATCAATCGGTGTCAATAAATACTGCAAATATTTCGGCAGCGCCTCCCGATTCACTTCAATGGCCGTTTTGATCAAACCCAGTTCAATCGAATCGTGTTTCCATAAATTGTCCCTATTTCTTGTCAGGATTTTAATCCTCGCTATCTCGACTTTCAGAGGATTTAAATCTGGCAATCGTTCCTCGAGCTGGTTTATATAAAAATCCAATTGCGCTTGTAACATGCCATTTAAGCCCTCTTTCTCTTGAATCGTGATGTCCGCATCCATCAAAAATTCCCGAGCCACTCGGGCAAACATTTGCATGCTAATATCGTGCAATCGACTATAGCCTTTTGTATTAAGCTTGTAAAAGTACGCGTCTCGATCGGTCACTTTATCTTGACGTAACATGGTTTGTTGCGAAGTCCAAATGGCGCCCAGAACAGAATTGTAATAGGCGGCTTTGGTGGGTCCAACATGAATCTCAACTCCCTCAAGTGTGTCAAATAACGCGGAGGCTTGCTCTCTACGTGCAGAGTTGACCCACCAAGTATTTGCATAAGCATTTCTTTGTTCTTGAAAAAAGCCCATGTGGCTTGCACCGTTTCGTGGAGCAGGATTTGCAACTACTGCTTGACCTTGAAACGGGTGAGCCGCCACTACCATTACTTCTCGTGCCCACTTCATCAGTGACAAGAATGACCTTCGAATATCGGTCAGACGATCTTTAACATTGTATTCGGATGTCATTTGAGGCAATTGCTCAGACAGCGTTTGATATTTATCATAGCAAGCCGTCTTGAATGCATCGCCTAGATCCAGCAAATCATGCTCTAAATGCTGCATAATCGCTTGGCGCTCGACTTGCTTGCTGTCTATCGACAGGAATAAATCATCCCAAGCCCCTTGATTGGTTTTGGCGTTCATCGCCCATTGGATAACCTGGATGGAATGGCTTAATTGTTGAGCGTCCTGGATTCGATTGGCATGCCAAGCGTCCCACAATTTAGTAATAGCGCTCAGCTCCATTGGAATCGCGTGGCTGTTCAATGTATCTACAAACAATTTGAATCGACCCAACGGATTAGTCAATTCATCCGGATGTCTTGCAAGTACCGCAAGAAATTGCTCGCACATATACACCTGGCTGGCATTGTCTGGTAATTGAAAAATCGTATCAGCGGCATAAAGCACATGATTCAACGCCGATTTATCGGCAATAAAACCGTTGGAAAAAGCATCAGCCAATCGTTGAATCATCTTAACATCCAGAGACAAGTAAGGCTTCACCGTTTCGAAGAAAACACTGCTGCGTTCAGGGGGCATGTCATCAAAACAAGCGAGCATAGCATCCACGTTTTGCAATTGCTGATATTCCGGATGCTTGAATTCGTGCTCCGATTGAATCCAGTTTTGATCATGCATGAAAGCACACCATCGCTCACCGGCTTTATGAATGGCTTTCAATTGCACCAGGCAACGCTCAATATTGTATTCACCAGTCGAGGTCGTGAGATACCGGTTAATATAGGCTATCGGGATATAAGGCGGTAGTGCATTGAGTGCCTCGATGACGGAACGAAGATATTCCTCATCCTCTTCCTGATATGCGCCCAAAATAATGACCAAGGCATGAGAGTCGTTACGGGTGACCGGGGAACGTTGAGACAGGAAATGCCAAAATTTTGCATGCAAACGATGATCTTGGGTTGGCAAGCAGTGCGGCGTTGGCAAATCAGTGGCTGGATGTTCCGACAATCGCCCCGCTAGCATCAATTCAAACACAGGCAGGATGGCTTCAGGGAAATCTGCCAAATGTGCACCTTCTGTTTTTAAATATTGGCACAGCGATTCTCTACGCACAATCCAATCATCACTGTGTTTTATCAGCTCAATGCAGCGTTTTAAATCCGCAGGCTTGGCGCTGTATGCAGTCAATAAATGCGTGATCTCGGCGTCTGTTGCAAACACAGATGCAATCTTTTCAGCCAACGCGTCATCAAAATCCGCCCAAATGGCGGGATCATGAATCACTTGACCTAGATTCGTTATCAATTTAAACGACGCAGGTTCGGCTTTGTCATCATGAACATATTGGGTGGTGATGATCTGCATGGTCAAGGTGAATAAGCGGCTTATTTTTTTGATGTCTTCAGGCGTTTGTTCTGTTGCGCGTTTCTGATTCAGCTCCGGCTGTGTGAAAAAATGAGCAAGCCCTTCTAGGTAATGGACATAGCCTTCTTTGTCAAATAAGGGCATTAACCGATGAATCACATCGGCATAGCTATTTAAAGAAATAGCGTAGGCCGACGTGGTTTGTGATACATGGTTCAAGGTTAGGAGTAAGGCGCCCTGGGCATCATCATGACCCGGTAGCGCTGTTGCTTGCAAAGCACTGTAAAACGCATTCAATCCTTCATGGTTCGTACCGTACAGCGCAGTCATGACCTCAGGCTTGGGGGTAACGCTTGAATGAAAGTATGTCTCTTCGGCCCCACTAATCCACTGTTGATAGAAATCCACTAAAATAGGCATCACCATTTCATCTGGTTCAACTGATGCGTGTTGTCCACTACCTGACGAGCGTGGCTCGGTTGCATTGGGTGAGAAATCATTTATTAATGCGGCATTTAATGTTGGCTCTTTCGCGCACAAAGCCAGCCATACCGCATTGGCTTGCTCAATAAAAACTGCGTAAATCGCTTCACTGTCCGCAACCTGCCCGGCCAAGCGCGCATTCCATAATTGGTCTATCGCCTTGCGGCATGCCAACCAATTTTGGCGTAAAGATTCGGACGGCTCATCTTGCTGTAGTACAGCAATGATGTTGCCACTGAGTGATGCAAACAATGCATTTTTACGTTCAATAAACATGTTTTGCTCCTGTTTTATCGCATGCTTTAATTGCTCAACTGAGCGCGTGATCAAATACTTTGTTTTATCCGATGTTGGATGGACCAATCGTTTGTTTTTCGCTAATTTTTGCTCTAAATGATGCGATTGTTCAGAAAAAATCGCGTTTATGCGGTCAGGATGTGTACGCAAATAATGTTCGTATGTCAGCTTAACTGCCGAATAATCGATGATATCAAGGCAGGTGCCTCGCGCACCGTTTCGTCCTTGCCGGCCATGCTCTTGCTTGGTTACACTTGGAATCGTGGAATAGGTGCGCAGCACCATGAGTCCCTCTTCGGTTTCAGGCTTGATGTCTGTGCCACGCCCCATGCGCGAGCTGATAGTAACCGCGCCCGCACAGCCAGCAAATGGCAAAATATCCTCTTCGGCTCGGCCACTGTCATTGGTATCCATGGTTATCTGCTGTTGATGAAACGATGGCGCCGTCTCCTGCAATCGTTTAGCAATTTGTGCAGATATGCGTTTAACGGCCACATCATCTTCACAGGTGATGAGCATAGGCCTATCTTGAGCGCGAAGAATGCATTGAACAATGGCATCGATTTGGAGCGATTCAGAATCACAATACGTGGTGGGTAAAAATTCAGAGCGCCGCTCTGCATGCGTGGGCAACTTAATGACCTGCGAAATACCAAAACGCGCAGCATACGCATTCAACTGAGCCTGATTACCCGCCGTGCCAGTGCATCCTTCTAATTTATGATAGTGTGCT
>CAMAYA010000112.1 GCA_945862275.1 Legionella genomosp. 1
TTTGAAGTTAAATGGCATCTTAAATGCCATTCTGCTGACACTGCATATCATTCACCACCCGCTTTCATTGCTCTATACCAACTTTGCCGTCCTCAGTGGGTTGATTTACACACTCTTTCCCTTCATGGTATTGCCAATTTTTAACAACATGGAGCGTTTTGATTTTCGATTGATTGAAGCAGCTAAAGATCTAGGCGCTAACCGATGGTCTGTTTTTTTTCATGTATTTTTACCCAACACGGCCAAGGGTGTTCTGTCCGGTTCGGCCCTGGTACTGCTCCCCGCCATGACACTCTTCTATATTCCTAATGTCTTGGGCGGCGCGCGGTCAATTCTATTGGGCAATATGATTCAAAATCAATTTCTTGTATCCGCCAATTGGCCTCAAGGAGCGGCGACCAGTACGGTATTAACCCTCATACTAATCTTCAGCTTTTGGGGATTTCAGCAACGCCAAAAGGGGAGCGTCACTTGAAATTTTTTCTGCAGAAAGGCTATTTAAACCTGGTGTATGGATTATTGTATATCCCCATTTTTGTGTTGATCTTGTATTCGTTCAATGACGCTCGATTTTCCTTGCGATGGCATGGATTTTCAATGCGATGGTACACGGAGCTCATGCAAGATGAGTCCCTTTGGTCGGCTTTTATCCATTCGATTTATTTAGGTGTGACGGCCTCTCTCATCGCTACTGTCAGTGGCTTATTGGCCTGCGTTTCTATATTTCTACATCCCAACAAAACGCGAGATGCCTATTTTTATTCAACCCTGCTGTTGCTCATTATTATTCCTGATCTGGTGCTGGGCATTGCACTGTTGATTTTTTTCAATATGACATCTATCCCCTTGGGATTTTTTAGTTTATGTATCGCCCACGTTACGTTTTGCATCCCCTTTGTCATGTTCACCATTAACAGCCGCATTCACACACTGGATGTGAATCTCTATAACAGTGCGCTGGACTTGGGCGCGAATCCTCGGACAGCGTTCACGCGTATTTTATGCCCTTTGTTGTGGCCCGCCATCTCCGGCGCTTTTTTATTGTGTTTCACGCTCTCCTTTGACGATGTGATCATCAGCTATTTTGTCGCGGGACCTGAGTTCAATATTTTGCCCCTAGCCATTTATTCCTTGGTCAGGGCCGGTGTCACACCAGAGCTCAATGCCTTGTGCACAGTGACCTTTCTCATCTCCATGGCATTGGTTGTCATCAGCCATAGATTGGCTCGGAAATACACATGAATAAATATGTTTTCCTGTTATGCATCCTGATATCGAATTCCATTTGGGCGAAAAAGGTGGTCAACGTGTACGCTTGGGGAGGCGAAATCCCCAGACACGTGATTCAAGCATTCGAACGTGAAACCGGGATTGATGTCAATTTTTCAACGTATGACAGCAATGAAATCCTGTATGCAAAATTACGCTCTAGTAATCAATCCATCTATGACGTGATATTGCCGTCTGCCTATTTTGTTGAACGCATGAAGAGTCAAGGCATGCTCACCCCTCTTCAGCACGACAGGCTCAGCCAGATCGACAATATTGACCCACAGTTTAGAACCCATGCCTACGACCCCGGCAATCAATACAGCATCCCATTGACATGGGGAGCCACCGGTATTTTTTATAATCAACGCTTACTCAAAAATCCACCCAAAACCTGGGCGTCTCTCTGGGAGAAACGTTTTCGCGGGCAGTTGATGTTGCTAGATGATTCACGCGAAGTGTTTTCCATGGCCCTGATGTCATTAAACTACTTGCCCAATGACACCAATCTCGGCCACCTTCAGGCGGCGTTCAACCACCTGCTCGCCTTGATTCCCAACATCAAACTGTTTGGCAGTGACGGCATTCAAGCGGTTATTATCGACGAAGATGCGATTGTGGGAGCCATTTGGAATGGGGACGCATTGAAAGCACACGCTGAGAATCCCAGTATTCAATTTGTATACCCAGACGATGGGTTTGTTATTTGGATCGATTGCCTGGCCATTCCCATCCACCCCCCTCACCCAGATGAGGCTTATCAATTTATAGATTATTTACTCAAGGCCCAAACAGCCGCGACCATTGCCTTGCAAGAAGGGCATGCCATCACCAATCGACCAGGCATCGCTTTGTTGCCAGAAGCCATTCGGAACAACCCCAATATTTACCCGAATGACACCATTATAAAACGCAGCCATGTTCAGCGGGACGTAGACGATGCGACCCTTGCATTGTATAACCAATATTGGCAAACATTTAAATTGGCCTTCTAAGGACCCACCATGACCTTTTCCATTGATTCACGCATTGCGTCAACCTGTTTTCACCTGATGGATTGGCCACTATCGAGTATTTTCTTGAAAAATAACGCCCAATACCCCTGGCTCATTTTAGTGCCACGGCACGAAAACGTCCAAGCAATGGATCAAATGCCAAAGCCCTTGCAACACCAACTCATGGATGAAATCAGCGCGCTATCCGCCATTGTCCGAGCGCATTTCAAACCAGATTCTTTAAATATAGGCGCATTAGGCAATATTGTTCCACAATTACACGTCCATGTTGTAGCGCGGTTTACACACGATGCTTTATGGCCACACGGCGTTTGGCAAGCCGCGCTTGAAAGCATGCCTTACACAGAAAATAAGGGTAATGAGTTAATCATGCATCTTCGCCATACATTAACCTCCCTCTTGTCATGCATGACCAACTAAAGTACAATATTTTTTTGTTCGAGACATGCCCATGCCACATGCTCATCTAGACCATCAAAAATACTTAGACTCCCATAACGCCGTTATCACCGAAGGGAGCATGCATACGACCACTGTCATTGCTCCCGGCATGCTGCAAGCAGTAGAATACTTTATCAAAGCCGCTTACAAAGGCATAACGATGAAAACCACCCGCATGCACCAGTAGCCTTTGGTAATGCGCCATAGAAAATCGACTCTTCATTGCCCTTTGGTGTGTTTTGCTTGCCATGGGGCATGATTATATTTTAAAAATTTACCTGCTCTTCTTGACAAGCGCCCGCAAAAAAGACACAATATCGCACTCCGTGGCTATGTAGCTCAGTTGGTTAGAGCGCGGCACTCATAATGCTGAGGTCGGTAGTTCGAGTCTACCCATAGCCACCACAGATTTTCTTTCATTATTCTCATCCAATACCAATATACGTAGTCATCAATTACTGTTAATCTGCACCGCTTGCGATAGGAGGAGCGATTTAGATAATGAATTGATGGCGAATTCAAGCTAGTATCACACTCAACCCATCAAACAAATCAAGAAGTCTTGAAAATGAAATAAAATGAACCTCGCCGTAATTGATGATGATTTTTTTCCTGAAAAATAGCACTCTGGATTAATAGTCCCACATCTTGCCGCGTATCCAAATCAACGGATAAATTATGCAAGGACTGATTTCTGGTCAGCTTAATGGCAATACCAACACCTCTAGATGGCGACCCGTTAAATATTCCTGCACTTTACTTTTCATCTCTCATTGCGATGAGCCGGTTGCAATCATTTTAATATTTAATTTTAAATCCGCGCACGCTAAAGTCACGGGGTTAATTAAACGCATCATCATTGCGGCAACCCCCGCATTCGATTAATAAAATACTGAATAGTGGCTGTAAGTGCACAAAAGGCCTTAACTTGCCTATAAAAAAACATATCAATGGTAGTTAGGGCAAAAAGATGAAGTATGTCTCTTTTTTTATAGTGTTTATTGTGCGTAAGTAAGTTTAATACAACATAAAACATGGTAATAAACATCATATATCCCCATGCAATTAAAAATAACCACGCTAAATTGACAAAAGAAAGGGTGTTAAACCACAACAAAAAAATTAAGAGTATATAAGATATGGCTTCAACAATAGGGCCAAATAGTTCAAACAAAATGTAATAAGGAAATGCTAATAAACCGGCCACACCGTATTTTGGATTTAAAACCATCTCTTTATAACGAAATAAACAGCGCAATAATCCACGCTGGCACTTGTTACGCTGATTCCAAAGTTGCCTTACTGTATGCGGCCCTTCCTCCCAAGCAATTGAACTCGGCGAATAAATAATTGAATAGGGATATTTTTTATTTCGTAAACTGTGATGTAACCTAATTAAAATTTCGGCATCATATGAAAAATTTTCTGGATCATACCCCCCTACACGAATGACCGCTTCTGTTTCAAGCATGGTAAATGCACCCGGATGGCACATGGCTCCACCTAAAAATCGCCACGCCTCGCGACCATATGAAAACGACCGCAAATATTCGCAACCCTGCACACCTACTAGAAGATTTAATGGAATGTAATCTTCTAGTAACTCGCTGTCTTTAATTTGAGTCGCATCTGGTAGATGTATATCACCTCCAATTGCAATGCAATGCGTATGGGTTAAATACATATATAACATGCGCGTTATAGCCTCAGGCTCTACTATTGTGTCAGCATCTACGGTCATAAATATAGGCGTCCGACATACATTCAAACCTGCATTGATACAATCTGCGGCCGAGCTTGCAAAGGGACTGTGTTCTTTATCTACCACGATTAGATTAAAAATACTGGATTGGTAATATGCATAAACGTCTCTCGTTTTTATTTTTTTCTTAAATGCGGCCGGTATTTTTTTGAGCGAGTAAGTGTCAATAAGCAGCTGTAATGTGCCATCCGTCGAAGCGTCATTTACCACAACCAAGTT
>CAMAYA010000113.1 GCA_945862275.1 Legionella genomosp. 1
AATACGCATTTTCAATCCAACTCGTGAACAAGAGGGCTGGCAAACCACTCACACCGTTGTTCAAGTGATTTGTGACGACATGCCTTTTTTGGTGGACTCGTTGCGCATAGTTATCAATCGCATGGAATTGGCGTTGCATCTAGTGATTCATATGGGTGGAATATGCTTAACGCGCGGAGCATCACACGATGTCACGGCCGTTTTGCCACGGAAAGGGGCGGTTCATGAGCCTTTTCTCACCGAGGCTCCGTTATTTTTAGAAATTGACAGGCAAACTGATCCGGTAGTTCTAGCTGAATTGTACCGGCAGTTCGCATTGGTACTGAAACAAAACACCGCTGTGGTTGAGGATTGGCCACAGATGTGTGAACGTGTTCGCTCTGTTATTAAAGAATTAGACTTTCTTCCGGAGACCATTGATGCCAATGAAGTGGAAGAAAGCAAGGCCTTCTTAACCTGGATTGAAGACCATCATTTTACTTTTCTCGGTGTTCGAGATTATGAACTCATAAAATCAAACGAATCGACGATATTGCAAGCCATTCCTGGCACGGGCTTAGGCGTATTGCGAGAAACACTGAGTCACCCCAATCCGTTTAATTTATCAATTATGGCACCTGAAGCGCGTAAATTAACGTTGTCATCGCATATTCTATTGATGTCGAAAACGAACAAATTAAGCAGTGTGCATCGGGATACGTATACCGATTATATTGGTGTGAAACGTTTTAACAAAGAAGGCGCAGTCATTGGCGAGCGCCGTATTCTGGGCCTTTATACATCCGTGGCTTATAATACAAACCCAAAAAACATCCCGTTTTTACGGCACAAAGTCGCATTAGTGATGCATAATTCGTCGTTAAATTCACGAAGCCATGCTGGAAAAGTTCTTCTCAATATCCTTGAAACCCTTCCTCGCGATGATTTAATACAAGCATCAGAAGAAGAACTACTTAAAATTGCAATGGGTATTTTTTATATGCAAGAGCGCTGTCGCATTCGGATGTTTGCGCGCATGGATGCATACCATCGTTTTGTATCGTGTTTGGTATACGTTCCAAAAGAACGGTTTAACCCCAAGCTTTTGCATGACATGGAATCTGTTTTGAAAGCCTATTTTCATGCGCTAGAAATTACATCTTCCACTCTCTTCACTGAATCTGTTTTAGCTCGCATTCATTTTATTATTCGGATCGATTCACAAGCGAGGCTTGATTATGATTTCAAAGCAGTAGAGAAAATGCTTATTGAAGTTGGGCGTTCATGGGTCTATGATTTTAAAGCGTTGCTGCTCGAGACGTTTGATGAAGAAAAGGCAAATCACTTGTATGTTCAGTATAAAAACGCATTCCCTGCTGTTTACACGACAAATTTCACACCCGAAACCGCTCTTGTGGATATTCAACAAATAGAAGCGCTCTCTGATGAAAACCCGCTTGGCATAAATTTTTACCGGCCGTTAGACGAATTTTCAGACCACTTTAGGCTGAAATTATATCAACGTGATGTGACCATTCCATTGTCAGATGTATTGCCCATCATCGAAAAATTAGGGTTGCGCGCAATCAGTGAGCGGCCTTATGTTATTAAATTTAACAATAACGATATCACTTGGGTCAATGATTTCTCCTTGCATTATACGCAGCGAAGCGAATTGAAAATGGATGAGATGAAAGCCTTGTTTCAAAACGCCTTTCCCAAGATTTGGTTTGGGTTTGCTGAAAATGATGGGTTTAATCCATTGGTATTAGCAGCGGGGCTGAATTGGCGAGAAGTGTCTATTTTGCGCATGTATGCAAAATATTTCAAACAAATTGGGTTTACATTCAGCCAAGACTACATTGAAACGGCGCTGAACAATAACCCGGCAATTGCAAAAAAATTGGTGCGTATGTTTGAACTTCGTTTTCATCCGGACATAGGTGAAAATCGCACCGCGCAGGTTGAAACACAGGTCAGTGACATGTTAGCTGATTTGGACGAGGTAGTGAACATTGATGAAGATAAAATCATTCGGCAATTCATTCAGGCAATATCAGAAACACTTCGAACCAATTATTATCAATTGACACTGGATAGGACCTATAAAAACTACATATCCATTAAATTAAACAGCAAAGCTATTTTGGGCGTTCCTCGGCCACATCCTATGGTTGAGATTTTCGTCTATTCTCCTCAGTTTGAAGGCGTGCATTTACGCTGTGCTAAAGTGGCTAGAGGTGGTTTACGTTGGTCCGATCGTCGCGAAGATTTTAGAACAGAAGTATTGGGTCTAATGAAAGCCCAGCAAGTAAAGAATGCTGTGATTGTGCCGAGTGGCGCGAAGGGCGGGTTTGTGCCAAAACAAATTCCGCTGAATGCGTCCCGCGAAGAGATGTTAGCTGAAGGCATCTCTTGTTATCGTCAATTTATTCGTGGTCTGCTCGATATTACGGATAACTATGTAAACAATGAGATCAGCAAGCCGATGTCTGTGGTCTGCTATGATGACGATGATCCTTATTTGGTGGTTGCGGCGGATAAAGGCACGGCCACTTTTTCAGATATTGCCAATGAAATTTCAAATGAATATGGCTTTTGGCTCGGCGATGCGTTTGCATCCGGTGGTTCTGTCGGTTATGACCATAAAAAAATGGGTATTACAGCAAAAGGCGCTTGGGAATCGGTTAAACGGCACTTTTATCAATTAGGGGTTGATATCAATACCACTGATTTTACTGTTGTTGGCATTGGAGACATGGCAGGTGATGTTTTTGGCAATGGCATGCTGTTGTCGAACCACATTCAGTTGGTTGCAGCGTTTAACCATCAACATATCTTTATTGATCCCATCCCAGATGCAAGCCTTTCGTTCAAAGAACGCGAGCGCTTATTTCATTTGCCGCGCTCAACCTGGGCTGACTACAATAAAGATTTGATTTCAACGGGCGGTGGCGTGTTTAACCGCAATGTGAAATCCATTCTCATCAGTACAGAAATGAAAAAAGCGTTTAGCATTAAACAATCGGCCCTTGAGCCCAACGAACTGATCACCATTCTCTTGAAAGCAAAGGTGGATTTGTTATGGAGTGCGGGTATCGGGACATTTGTGAAGGCTCAATCTGAAACCAATTTAGACGTAGGTGACCGAGCGAATGACGCGATTCGCATTAATGGTAAGCAACTTCGCTGTAAAACGGTGGGCGAGGGCGGTAATTTAGGATTGACGCAATTGGGTCGCGTAGAATATGCCCTGCATGGGGGGTTAATTTATACTGACTTTATTGATAATTCTGCGGGTGTTAGTTGTTCTGATAAAGAAGTGAACATTAAAATTTTACTGAATAGCGTGACCAAAACTGGGGATTAAACGCCCACGCAGCGCATTGATCTACTGAGTGAAATGACAACGGAAGTGGCGCTGCTGGTATTGCGTGAAAATTATTTACAAACCAGCGCCATTAGTTTGGCCGCAGCGCAGATGATGCGTACGAATGAATTACAAAGCCGCTACATCAATGACCTCTCACGCACAGGGAAAATAGATCGACGGCTCGAATTCTTGCCAGAAGAGAAAACGTTGATTGAACGCAAACTACTGAGCAAAGGACTCACGACGCCTGAAATTGCAGTGTTGTTGTGTTATAGCAAAATCATTTTAAAAGAAGCGATTCTCGCATCAGATGTGCCTGAAGACCCATATCTCGAGCAACTGTTGGTTTCATCGTTTCCAAAACCGCTGCAAATTCGGTTTAGAGAGCAAATGCAATCTCATCCTTTGAAGCGTGAAATCATTGCAACGCGACTCAGCAATATCATTGTGAATGAAATGGGATATACATATGTTTATCGCATGCAGGATGAAACGGGTGCGCCTGTTTCTGCCATTGTGCGCTCTTACATGATTGCACGGGCCATATTGAGGATGGATACCGTTTGGGCGCAAATCGAAGCGCTAGAATATCAGATTACAGCCCAATATCAGAGCGAATTGATGGTGATTTACGTACGTTTATTAAGACGTATATCACGATGGTTGTTGCGTAGCCAACGTACTCATCTCGATATGAGTGTAGCGGTTCAGCTGTATTCACCGGGTATTCAAGCATTAAAAAATGCCTTGCCAGAAGTATTAAGCGCGAGCGCTCGTTTAAAATATGATCTCAGTTTTGAAGAATATCGCGCGATGGGTATTCCAGACACATTGGCTCACGAATTAATATCGACCCGTGGTTTGTTTTTTATAATGGATATCATTGCGATTTCGCATGAACTGAACATTGGAATTCCACAATCCGCAACGGCATATTTTGGTGTGGGTGAATTTCTTGAGCTGGGATGGATACGAACCCAAATCATTACGCATACCACCGAAAGTCATTGGGAAGCGCTATCGAGAGAGTCTTTACGTGATGATTTAAATTGGCAACAGCGTCAACTGACAGCGAGTATCCTTTCTGGAGGCAATCCCAATAATGGCTTTGATATCTGCTTAAATGAATGGGCAGAGAGCCATGTTTTGTTAATTGATCGCTGGAATCTACTCATGAAAAATCTGCGCTCCAGCCCGACGTTGACCTACACGATGTTTTTTGTAGCCATTCGCGAATTACTGGATTTAACTCAAACCACGATTCAAGCGTCAGAAGAGCATCAGTAGACTGTGTGAGGGTGATTCACGAGCCCCTTAAGTCTGATTATTGTAATAATCAGACTTAAGGGGGG
>CAMAYA010000114.1 GCA_945862275.1 Legionella genomosp. 1
CCAGAAAAGCCCACAAAAGAACAATTCGATAAACTAATCTAAAATTAAGGGACTAATGAAACCCGTTTGTTATCGTTCGTGATTTCGCAGTCCCTACGATATCAAATGCCAACCAGTCCCTTGATTAAAGCTTATCACGAGATCACATAGGAAGCATCTCGATAGTTGATCTTTAATTGCGTTTTTTGCGAAGATTCCTCTGTAGGGTATATACCACGCGGGGATTCAAAAACAACAGGATCAACTATCGAGATGCTTCCCTTAGGCATTCTATTCTCCTCTTTATATTAAGAAGAATAGCTCTTAAAAAAGCCTTTTTCCCGTCCAAAAATCCGCGCCTATATCAACATAACAGAGGATCAAAAATCAGGCTACATAGAACAAAGTGTGCTATATATATACATGTGGAGCGACCGATTATGGTGATAACCATGAGGGTATAAACCGAAGGGGTCTCATTGCCGAACCCCCTCACCTCCGATAGGATATTTCTAGCGTTTAATTTTACTAAACAATGGATCTGACTGCGGGGTGAGCCGTTGCCTGTAAAGTAGCATTACTGATGAGGCAACGAATCAGGGCTTGGGTAACATTTAGCGATGATTCAACAAGCTTGTTGTTTGCGCAGATTGAGAATGATGCGTTTCTCTCGCGCGCCAATCTAGTTTTTAAAACGCATTCATCGTAATGCATGCGAGGGTCACACTATGAAATCAAATCAAATTTATATTTTCGATACCACCTTGCGTGACGGCCAACAATCGCCTGGCGCTGGGATGTCGTTTAACGATAATTTACAGTACGCGGAACTTGCGGACCTATTACATATCGATGTACTCGAAGCCGGGTTCCCATCGGCGAGCGATACCGATTATTGGATTGTTAATTCCATTGCACATAACATGGCAGAAAAAAATTCGCCTATGATTATTGCCGCCTTATGTCAGTTACGCGAAGAGCAAGTCACGAAAACCATGGAGGCATTGGCGCCCAGCCATAAAATCCATCGAGCGCGAGTGCATATCTATGTTCCGGTAGACCCTGTTTTAATGAAAGCCTCATTAGGGGGCCTGGCAGATAATAAAAACAAGATTGTCGAATACGCGTATCGATTGATCAAATTAGCGGCATCATCTGGTTTCGACATTGAGTTCAGTCCCGAAGGATATTCTCGTATGCATGAAAATTTTTCTTTTACCACCGATTTGATTTGTGCCGCTGTCAGTGCCGGTGTCCATGTCATCAACTGCCCAGATACGATAGGCGGTTCGGCAGCCGCTGAAGGCGAGAATTATTTCGTCCGCCATATGAACAGACACGCGGAGATCATTCAGCACCAATTTCCAGGGCGTGATATCATTTGGTCTACGCATTGCCATAATGATTTTGGTTTAGCGTTGAATAATTCGATGAATGCAGTTTTTGATGGCCCTGCCCGACAAATTGAAGGCTGTATTAACGGCGTGGGGGAGCGGGCGGGTAATGTCGCCCTGGAGCAATGCATTATGTATATTAAACAGTTTGGGCCTTGCATCGACAAGGACAATCCCAAGTTTACCAACATTCATTGCGAGCATCTGAAAAAAATTTCTGATTTCATTGATGAACGCATGCTGCCACGGCAACCTCACACGCCCATTGTTGGAGAAAATGCAACGAGGCATTCCTCCGGTGGCCACACCAATGCGATTTTAAAAAACCCACTGGCGTATCAACCCTTTAACCCGGCCATTATTGGCAGTAAAATTACGTTGGTGTTTGGCCCATTAAGCGGCAGTAACCATGCTAAGAAAATTATTGAATCGCAAGGGTACCGTTGCAGCAATGAAGAAAAAGCTGATATTGCCCAAGCGATTAAAAATTATTACGCAGATCGCCGTAAAGGCATTACCGATGGACAATTGATGAAGGCCTATTTTGATTGCCGTGCACCGATAAAATCCAGCGAAATGTCCTACTCTAAAACCAGTGACGGTAAAACCATATTAGCATTACAAGGCAAATTTTTTGAAAAAAAATTTCTAGAAATTGAATCCCAAGGTGCAAGCTCCGCCTTAGCGGCCCTAGGTCTCGCTGTTGAGCGGTATTTGCCTGGGCTTGCCTTCGTTGATTATTGCTCCAAGGCCGTACATGAACGCTCCATTGATGCCAGCTGTTACAGTAAAATTGTGGTGCAAACGGAGAAAGGCGAACAATTTATCGGCGAAGCCACGGATAAAGACATTCAAATTTCAGCACTGAAAGCGTATATTGATGCCATCAATAAGGCCTATGTTGCGAAACATTATAGGCAGGAAGTGTAATACCCGCAAAAATCGGCGGTTACGTGTTAGGGCTTGAAAACTACAAACGCGCCAAGGCATATATACAGCCGATGTTTAATTGGCCGCCTCATGCTCCGGAGCCACTACAAATATCCCCGGCGCATTGCGTAAGTATTCGTTATAATCCATGCCATAACCAAAAATATAATGATCTTCAACCTGCAGGCCCACAAAATCAGCGTGCTTCAAGCCGTTTTCTACGCGCTTCTGATATTTATCAACCAATACAGCACTATACACTGCTGCGGCGCCCAATGATTTGACTTCTGCAAGAATGGCCGCCAAGGTAATCCCGCCATCGAGAATATCATCAACCACCAGAACCGTGCGACCTGTCAAATCAACACTGGGTCTGACCTTCCAATGCAGTTCACCACCCGTCAGTTCACCTCGATAACGCGTTGCATGGACATAATCCACTTCCAATGGAAAATCCAAGCGTGGCAATAAATTACCCATAGGAACTAACCCGCCAATCATCACACACAAAAGAACCGGATTTTTATCATGCAGTTGCTGATGAATATCAATGGCCAATCGATCCAGCGCCGCATCAACTTGCTCGGCGGTATACAGTTGAAATGCTTTTTTATAAACATCTTGGATTTTTGTTGGCATTGTCATGGGGAAAGGATCCTAAATGGGGCAGCTGACTCAAGTTGAGGGGCTTACTATACAGAAAAAAAAGGGATCGTTCAAATCAAGTGAACACGCCCCAGGGATTCTGAGCGACCCATTTATGCTCGTGTTAAATCCTCATGCGGTGAAAAATACATCATCCATTTCAGTTCCCATCAGATTAAATTGCCATTTACTTTGCGCAAAAAAAAACCTTAATAATATTCGGCCGTAGGGTGGGCAAAGGAGCGGGAGCGACGTGCCCACCAATGTACGATCTTCACGGTAAGGGAGTTTCAATCCAGGAACACAGCCTGGAATGCAATAACAATTGTCATGCCTAAGATGGCGCAGGCATTCGTCCGTAATATATTTTTCCAGGTCCAGTGTGAATGCCAGCAAGTAATCCCAGCTCAAAAAAATGAACGTGCGTAAATTAGCACGTTCGAAATGCTGTCGGCAAGCCTGATATACCTTATCCGTTAAATCATAGTTAATAAATAGCTATCTCATTTACCTAGGCCATCAAATTAGCATATGCCAACACCAACCATTTGCTGCCATGACGCTCAAATTTAACCTGTACCCGCGTGTGCGCGCCATTTCCTTCAACCCCCAACACTACTCCTTGGCCAAATGTAGCGTGATTGACCTGTTGACCTAATCGAAAGCCTGATTCCTGCACGACAAATGACGATTGTGCTTTAGCTACGGGTGGTTGGTACCGTGCCTTTGCACGCACTTCATCCAATAACGCTATCGGCAACTCACTCAAGAATCGAGAGGGTCGATGGTATTCTTCTTTACCGTATTGACGCCGTATTTCAGCATATGACATGACCAACTGTTCCATTGCGCGAGTCATCCCCACATAACACAATCGACGCTCTTCATCTAAACGGCCTGGCTCTTCCATGGAACGCTTGCCGGGAAAGAGCCCTTCTTCCATACCCACCATAAATACAAAAGGAAATTCCAATCCTTTAGCGGCATGCAATGTCATCATGTGAACAGAACGTTCATGTTCATCGGCTTGCATTTCGCCGGCTTCTAATGAGGCATGGGATAAAAACGCGACCATTAGCGGCAATTCGTCATCATCGGTTTGTTCGTACCGAAATTGTTTGGCAGCATTGATCAATTCTTGCAAATTTTCTAGTTTAGATTCTGATTTATCACCTTTTAATTTTTCAAAATGAGCGTGCAAACCGCTGGCGTGGATAATTCCACGAATTTGCTCATCCAACTCTAGACCTGCCTGTTTCATTTGCAATGATTCAATCAACGCGATAAATGCCCTCAATGCAGTGGATGCACGTTGCGGCAGTTGGCCCACTTGGATTAATTGAGTTGCTGCCTGCCAATAAGATATCTGCTCAGTCTTGGCCAAAGCACGTAAATCATCTAGCGTTTTTTCACCAATCCCGCGTGTTGGAAAATTCACTACGCGATCAAAAGCCGTGTCATCATGCGGATTAGATAAGAGTCGCAAATAAGCCAATGCATCTTTGACTTCGGCGCGCTCAAAAAAGCGAACGCCCCCGTGTATGCGGTATGCAATGCCTGCGCGCAATAAGGCATCCTCTAGCACACGGGACTGCGCATTAGAGCGATATAATATAGCGATTTCATCCGTGCTGCGTCCACGATTGATTTCCGATAAAATACGATCAGCAACAAAGCGCGCCTCTTCTAATTCATTGAACGCACTAAAC
>CAMAYA010000115.1 GCA_945862275.1 Legionella genomosp. 1
TCCCCATCGCCATCTTGATCATCATAAGACAATATGGTCACCTGGGTACCAAACGTAATAAACTGTTCATTTAACCACTTCGCCGCACTAGGCCATACGCGAACACAACCATGGCTGGCATTGTATTCTGGCACTTCATAGGCCGCATGAATGGTAAACCCTTGGAAAAAATACATGCAATAGGGCATCTTCGTGCCACCATTGGTTGCTACCGGATATTCCCCAGAGGTGCAATTGATATTGCGTTTATTATACACATGAAATGTTCCTGTTACGGTTCGGCAAGAGGTGCCCGTTTCATCACAAATATTTTTCCCGCCGGATGCAGCACCCGTCATGACACGTTTGCCTTCTGCATCATAGGCAGCCCATGCAAATGCTTTCGGGTCAAAAACAAAGTGTTTTTGACCTGTTGCTGGGATTTGCAACGGGAAATAGCGCTGCCCACGTCTATCCCTTAAATAATGTGGGGTATGATGAACATAGCCATTGTCATCTGTAATGTAAGTTGACTCGTCATTTTCAATACAGGCGGTCAGGCCTAGAGACAACGACAGAACAATAAATAAAAATAACCACTTGATCATGAAACACTATCCTTCTAATTAATTTAAATGAACACAAGGCTAACCCGCAAGCCGTTTATACTTAATCCGGTGCGGATTGTTGGCCTCATCGCCCAACCGTCGTTTTCTATCTTCTTCGTAATCGCTATAATTCCCTTCAAAAAAGACTACCTTCGAATCGCCTTCAAATGCCATGAGATGTGTGCAAATGCGGTCTAAAAACCAACGATCATGCGATACTACAATGGCACAGCCTGGGAAATTTAAAATAGCATCTTCCAATGACCGCAGCGTTTCCACATCCAAATCATTACTCGGCTCATCGAGGAGCAATACATTGCCACCCCGTTGCAGTAATTTTGCCAGATGCACACGATTCCGCTCACCACCGGATAATTGCGACATTTTCTTTTGTTGATCCGATCCCTTGAAATTAAAGCGCCCAACGTATGCACGAGATGGCATTTGGAATGAACCCACTTGCATGATGTCATGCCCATCAGATATTTCTTGCCAAACCGTTTTATTGTCATCCAAATGATCACGCATCTGATCAACGTAAGCCAATTTCACCGTATCGCCAACACGAATTTGACCTTCATCCGGTGCTTCTTGCTGGGTTAGCATTTTCAAAAACGTTGATTTTCCTGCACCATTGGGTCCGATAATGCCCAAAACCCCGCCTTTCGGTAAATTGAAATTCAAATCATCAAACAACAAACGGTCACCAAATGATTTACGAATATGAGTGCCTTCGATCACTAGATCGCCCAATCGGTCACCCGGTGGAATATACAATTCATTGGTTTCATTGCGTTTTTGAAATTCCTTTGAATTCATCTCTTCAAAACGTGCCAGACGTGCTTTATTTTTAACGTTCCGACCTTTTGGTGACGTACGCACCCACTCCAATTCAGCCTTTAATGATCGTTGATGCGAATCTTCTTGTTTTTGCTCACGATCCAATCGTTCGCTTTTTTGCTCAAGCCAGGAGGTATAATTGCCTTTGTATGGGATCCCTTCCCCGCGATCCATCTCAAGAATCCATTCGGCCGCATTGTCTAGAAAATATCGATCATGGGTAATAGCGACCACGGTGCCTGAAAATTCTTCCAGATAATGTTCAAGCCACGCCACACTTTCCGCATCCAAATGGTTGGTGGGCTCATCCAGTAACAACATATCGGGATTGGATAATAACAAACGGCACAAAGCAACACGTCGTTTCTCTCCGCCCGACAGCAGACCTACATTGGCGTCCCAATCGGGTAGACGCAGCGCGTCTGCCGCGACATCCAATGTCCTATCAATATCCCAACCGCCACCTGTCTCAATGTCATGCTGCAGCTCACCTTGCACTACCAGCAATTTTGTCATTTCATCATCAGACATTGGCTCGCAGAATTTCATGCTGATGGCATCAAATTCTGCGAGTTTCTGCTTCATATCCACAACGGCTTCTTCAACCACTTCGCGAACAGACTTGGTCAAATCAATTTCGGGCTCTTGCGCCAAATAACCTATTTTAATCCCAGGTTGTGCGCGTGCTTCCCCTTCATATTGCGTGTCAACGCCTGCCATAATACGAAGCAAGGTTGATTTTCCTGAGCCATTTAAACCCAGCACACCAATTTTAGCGCCAGGGTAAAAACTTAACGATATATCTTTCAGGATGAAGCGCTTATCGTCTACAACCTTGTTCACATGATTCATGGTATAAATATACTGCGCCATAACTACTCCACTTAACACCAATCAAGAATGATTTTGCCAGATTGACCTGACGCCATAATTTCAAACGCTTTTTGATAATCCGCCACAGGGAAATGATGCGTAATCACCGGCGATACATCCAGCCCGCTTTGCAACATGGCGATCATTTTATACCATGTCTCAAACATCTCACGCCCATAAATGCCTTTGATCACCAATCCTTTGAAAATCACTTGATTCCAATCAATGGCGGTTTCTTTAGGGGGAATACCTAAGAGTGCAATTTTTCCCCCATGGTTCATTGCATTCACCATTTCATTAAACGCACTCGGATTGCCTGACATTTCCAAGCCAACATCAAACCCTTCCACCATGCCCAATTCATCCATCACGGTTTGAAGGGATTGATGCTTCACATTCACCGCGTGACTGGCCCCCATTTTTCGAGCCAACGCCAGGCGATGATCATTCACGTCCGTTATCACAATGTGGCGCGCACCAATGTGGCGTAAAATGGCAACGGCCATGATGCCAATAGGACCCGCGCCTGTGATCAAGACATCTTCGCCGACCACATTAAACGCAAGCGCACAATGGGTTGCATTGCCAAGCGGATCTAAAATCGAGGCTTGATCAGCTGTGATGTTGTCCGCCAATACCATCACGTTGGTCGCCGGAATGGCCAAATATTCGGCAAAACAACCCGGACGATTCACCCCGACACCCTCAGTATTCCGGCACAAGTGTCGGCGACCCGCACGGCAGTTTCGGCAAAAACCACACGTAAGATGCCCTTCTCCTGAGACGCGCTGTCCCGGTTTCAAACCGTTTACTTCGCGTCCCACCTCAACAATTTCACCATAAAATTCATGGCCCACCGTCATCGGCACCGGAATGGTCGCTTGCGCCCAGGCATCCCATAAATAGATATGAATGTCCGTGCCGCAAATAGCCGTTTGACCAATTTTAATCAAGACATCGTTTACACCGCATTCAGGCTTAGGCACATCCTCCATCCAAATGCCGGGCTCGCGTTTTGCTTTCACCAATGATTTCATGATTTTTCCTTAAATAATGTTCAAAGCACGTCCCACTTTCTCAAAGGACACAAGGGCTTTGTCTAAGTGATGCAGTTCGTGGCACGCTGACATTTGCGTTCGAATACGCGCCATGCCTTTAGGCACTACGGGAAATGAAAAACCAACCACGTAAATACCTTCGGCTAATAATAACTCAGCCATTCGCCCCGCCAATGCAGCATCGCCTAGCATCACAGGAATAATGGGGTGCTCTCCTGGAATTAATTTAAACCCAAGGCGTGCCAATCCTTCCCGGAAATATTGACTGTTGAATTTCAGTTTATGCAATAATTCAGGATTCTGCTGCACTAAATCCAAAACAGCGATAGACGTTTGTGCAATAACAGGCGCCAACGTATTTGAAAAAAGATACGGACGCGAACGTTGCCGCAGCCACCCCACAATGGCGCTGCTAGCGGCGGTGTATCCACCGGAGGCGCCGCCCAACGCTTTGCCCAAAGTGCCTGTCAAAATATCAATGCGAGAACTGACACCCCAATATTCAGGCGTACCGCGCCCTGTTTCACCCATAAAACCGACCGCATGCGAATCATCTACCATCACCATGGCATCGTATTTTTCAGCCAAATCACAAATAGCTGGCAAATTAGCCAGCACACCATCCATTGAGAACACACCGTCAGTCGCAATTAAACGAAAACGCGCATCTTTAGCAGCAATGAGTTGCGCCTCCAAGTCCTGCATATCGTTATTGGCATAACGAAAGCGCGCGGCCTTGCACAAACGAACGCCATCAATGATGCTGGCATGGTTTAATGCATCACTGATAATGGCGTCTTCAGTCCCTAACAGGGTTTCAAATAAACCGGTATTCGCATCAAAACAAGACGAGTACAATATCGTGTCTTCCATGCCTAAGAAATTACTGATTTTTTTCTCAAGGGCTTTGTGTGGTGTTTGTGTACCGCAAATAAACCGCACAGAGGCCATGCCATATCCAAATTCAGCCAAGGCACGCAGCCCTTCTGCAATCAAGTCTGGATGATTGGCGAGTCCTAGGTAATTATTGGCACAAAGATTAATGACTTCAGCATGATTCACTTCCACCATGGCTTGTTGTTGCGTAGAAATCACACGCTCGGGCTTGAATAACCCCTCGTGCTTTAGGGTAGCCAATTCCGTTTGTAAAAAATCTGCGAACCTGTCATGCACAGCGCTCTCCTTGGGATGGTATAAATGCGGCAATGATAGCAAATTTTACAATCATGCACCACATTTCGCGCGGCGGACGTTTAAGCGGGATTATCACTATCAATGAATCGATGTTGAACATCA
>CAMAYA010000116.1 GCA_945862275.1 Legionella genomosp. 1
TAATTAAGCGGTTGAATCAATTATTGCAGACTACAACGATTATTGTTTCGCATGATGTGGAAGAAACGTGTTCGATTGCAGATTTTGTGTATTTAATTGCGGGAGGCCGGGTTATTGGCTATGGCACGCCGCAGGAATTAAATGATTCAAATAAGCCGGAAGTCAGGCAATTTATGCATGGCGAAGCCGATGGCGTGGTTCCGTTCCATTACCCCGCGCGACTGTATGCTGAGGAGTTGTTAGATGCTTGATTCTATCGCACAACTAGGCCACCGAAGCCTCATTGCCGTGCAGACACTAGGCCAGTCAGGGCTCTTTTTGGTGCGTGTTTTGTGCAGGAAACCGGATGTGCGGCGTCTTTGGCCGGCATTGATTCAACAACTGCATTTCATCGGTGTGTTATCATGCTTAATTATTATCGTGTCCGCATTGTTTATCGGCATGGTTGTTGGCTTGCAAGGTTACAATACACTTGAAAAATTTGGTGCAAGCAGCCAGTTGGGGCAGTTACTGGCCCTCAGCATTTGCCGCGAGTTAGGGCCTGTGATTAGTGCGTTGTTATTTGCAGGCCGTGCGGGGTCTGCATTAACGGCTGAAATAGGGCTCATGAAAGCCACTGAGCAGTTGGCCAGCATGGACATGATGGGGGTTGATCCGTTGGGGCGTATTATTTACCCCCGGTTTTTGGCCGGTGTGATTGCCTTGCCGATATTGGCGCTTATTTTTTCAGCTGTGGCTGTGTTTGGTGGTTATTTTATTGGTGTTCAGTGGTTAGGTCTTGATTCGGGTAGCTTTTGGTCGAATATGCAAGCGGCTGTTGATTTTCGAATGGATGTGTTGAGTGGTATCATCAAAAGTGTTGTGTTTGCAATTGGCGTGATCTGGATTGCGGTGTTTCAAGGATTTACGTGTGTGCCTACGGCTGAGGGCATCAGTCAGGCCACTACGCGAACGGTGGTGTATGCATCGTTAGCGGTGTTGGGCTTTGATTTTCTATTGACCGCGATGATGATTGGGAGCTGGTAAATGAATAAGCAGCGTTATCGACAAATTGACATGAGCGTCGGGTTTTTTATGCTGTTGGGCCTGCTGGCCTTGGCTGTGATGGTGATGAACGTGAGTGGCATCACGGGATTTTCTTCACGGCATACCTATTCGGTGAGCGCTGACTTTACTGACATAGGTGGCTTGAAAGTCCGAGCGCCGGTGACCGTTGCGGGTGTGCGCATTGGTGAGGTGGCGCGCATTGAACTGCAGCCGGTTCGGTTAACAGCGAAAGTCACGTTAATGCTGGATAGTGACCAGCAAATTCCATATGAAGATGTGTCCGCTCGCATTTTAACGCAAGGGTTGTTAGGCTCCAATTACATCAGCATTGTTCCTGGCTTTGATGATGACAATAAATTACATCCATATTTGCGAGAAGGGGATGTGATTGCAAAAACGCAAGAAGCGATTATTCTTGAGAATTTGATTGGCCAGCTGTTGTTTAATATTAAAAAATAGGTGAATAATGAACACATTAAAAGCGGTTATTTTTGCAATGGGCCTGATTGTGACTCAATTAGGGTGGGCGCAATCCTCGCCTGTTCCTATGCTGGAACAGACAGCAAACCAAATCATAGATACGCTGAAAAAAAATCAGGCGAATATGAAATCGAATCACCATATTATTTTCCAAGCGATTGAGCGTTATTTATTGCCCAATGTTGATGTAATGGGTATGTCGCGCTCGGTGTTGGGTCGTGATGCGTGGGGCAAAGCAACGCCGGCGGAGAAGAAAGAATTTACACAAGCCTTTACCCAACTAGTCATTCGTACTTATGCCAGCCCGTTGGCGGAATATTCTGGCGAAACGATTCATTTTTTACCGTTACGTGGTCCAGTTGATGGCCGTTTTACGCGGGTCACGAGTGTGATTTCACGTTCAAATGGTCAGAAGATTCCACTGAGTTATACTTTGGTGTCTAAAAATGGCCAGTGGAAAATTTATGATTTAAGCGTGGAAGGCGTGAGTTTATTGCAAAGTTTTAGGTCGCAATTTGGCCAGGTTCTGCAGAATTCAAATATGCAAGGATTGATTGCAGAGATGCACCAGAACAAAAAGGCGGCTTAATCGTGTTTGAACCTTCTCAACATTTGACGTTCGATACGGTGGAACGAGATAGAAAGTGCTTGCTTCTCTATTTGCAATCGCCTGATGTGCATGAATTGCATCTTGATTTGAAGCATGTAGTGCAATGCGATAGCGCGGGCCTGGCATTGCTCATTGAGGCGTGTCGGCTTTGCCGGCGTTATAAAAAAGCGTTTAAAATTGAATCCATGCCAAAAGTAATCTATGCGTTGGCGGAATTTTGTGGTGTTGATGCGATGCTTGGTGCTGATTCACCGCGTTTTGTGTGAGAGAGAAACAATGATAAGCAATGAGCAGTTGGAACACGATTTGAAGGCCATTGAGGGCGTATCAGAAGCGTATGTTTCTGGGGATGGGTATCATTATGATATCACCTTGGTATCGGATGTATTTGAAGGGCAAACAAAAGTAGCGCGCCAGCGCTGGGTTTATGCGCACCTTCAAGATTATATTAAATCAGGTCTTTTGCATGCTGTTAACATGACTACGTGGACAGACGCCGAATGGGAGAAAAATCGTGGATAAATTAGTAATCAATGGTGGCAAGCCCCTGCAGGGTGATGTGGTTATTTCTGGTGCAAAAAATGCGGCGTTGCCCATCATGGCCGCTACATTGTTGGCAACGGATAATGTGACGATCGCCAATGTTCCGCATCTTAAAGATGTCACGACCATGATGGAATTGTTAGGCCAATTGGGTGCCAAATTGGTGGTCGATGAAAAAATGAACGTGCAAGTGGACTCCAATCAAGTCAACGATCTGGTGGCCCCTTATGAATTGGTAAAAACCATGCGAGCCTCCATTTTGGTGTTGGGGCCGATGTTGGCTCGATTTGGCCAAGCAGATGTGTCTTTACCGGGTGGGTGCGCCATTGGAACGCGGCCCGTTGATTTGCATTTGAAAGCCTTAAAAGCCATGGGCGCTGATATTACGGT
Source organism: Legionella genomosp. 1 (assembly GCA_945862275.1). Lineage (GTDB taxonomy): Bacteria > Pseudomonadota > Gammaproteobacteria > Legionellales > Legionellaceae > DDPF01. Next base: position 3,071 of record CAMAYA010000116.1, read on the forward strand.
TAAAAATGGATTTATAAAAGCCCGGTGTAAGCCTGGCCGGCTGCAGGGCAAAACGTTGGTGTTTGACACGGTGACTGTTACGGGGACTGAAAACATTCTCATGGCGGCGGTCTTGGCTGAGGGAACAACTGTTCTTAAAAATGCGGCGCGTGAGCCGGAAGTGTTGGACTTGGCTAATTTCTTAATACAAATGGGTGCGCGTATCACTGGCGCGGGTACACATACGATTGTAATTGAGGGCGTTGAATCGCTAGGCGGAGGTGCTTACTCTGTGATGCCGGATAGAATTGAAGCGGGCACCTATTTAACCGCAGCGGCATTAACGCGTGGACAAGTGACGGTTCGGCGTGTGAAACCGGATAATTTATTATCCATGCTTTGTAAATTTGAGGAGGCAGGGGCTGCTTTAACGATAGGAGAAGACTGGGTCACGTTGGACATGCATGGTTTGCGTCCGCAAGCCGTTGACATTTCAACAGCTCCCTATCCCGCGTTTCCTACCGACATGCAGGCTCAATTTATGGCACTCAATGCTATTGCTGAGGGCACCTCGTCTGTGACTGAAAATATTTTTGAAAATCGTTTTATGCATGTGCAAGAGTTGCAGCGCATGGGGGCAAATATTCGATTAAATGGCAATACTGCAATCATCACAGGCATAGAGAAATTAACCGGCGCACCGGTGATGGCGACCGATTTGCGTGCTTCAGCGGGCCTTATTCTGGCGGGGCTTGCCGCAGATGGAGAAACAACCGTCGAGCGTATTTATCACGTGGATCGCGGTTACGAGCGAATAGAGGAAAAATTATCCATGTTAGGCGCTGACATTAAACGTATATCCGTCTAATGATCACGCGTGACGCGCTTGCGTTATATCTTCATGAATCCTTGGCGTGCGATCAATATCAGGATTATGCGCCAAATGGTCTTCAAGTGGAGGGGCGTGTTGGAATCAAGCGAATATGCACTGCAGTAACCGCTTCCTATGATGTGATTGCTGAGGCGATAGCCTGGGATGCGGATGCATTGTTGGTTCATCATGGTTATTTTTGGCGTGGTGAAGAGGCTGTGATCATCGGCATGAAACGTCGACGCATTGGTCAACTGCTCCAGCATGATCTGAACCTCTATGCCTACCATTTGCCATTGGATTGTCATGCGGACCTAGGGAACAATGCCTGTTTAGGTCAATTGTTTGCGTTTGGGGATATTCAAGCGCACAAAGCCGGCAATACGCCGAATCTTCTTTGGTCAGGTCACTTAGCCAATCCAATGTCAGCCAGCGCGTTCTCTGATTATTTGAGTAAAAAACTACAACGCGAACCGCTGTGCGTGTCGGGCACGACAAAACGCATACAACGTGTGGCTTGGTGCAGTGGTGGGGCGCAGGATTATATTGTGGATGCACACCAATTGGGTGTGGATGCGTATATCAGTGGTGAAATGTCTGAGCGCACCTATTACCAAGCGCAAGAGTTAGGTCTTCATTATTTTGCATGCGGCCATCATGCGACAGAGCGCTTGGGCATTCAGGCCTTAGGTGAGCACCTTGCCGCGCAAT
>CAMAYA010000117.1 GCA_945862275.1 Legionella genomosp. 1
TCTGGATGCGATATTGGCACAAGATCCCAGGGCACGTGTGGCCTGTGAAACCTTTGTGAAAACCGGGATGGTTTTGGTGGGTGGCGAAATCACCACTAAAGCCTGGGTTGATGTGGAAGAGATTACGCGTGGCGTTATCCGAGACATCGGGTACAACAGTTCAGAAATGGGGTTTGATTGGGAATCTTGTGCGGTGCTATCAGCCATCGGCAAACAATCGGCGGATATTGCACAAGGCGTTGATAATCAAAACACGAAGATTTTAGGTGCCGGCGATCAAGGCATGATGTTTGGGTATGCTAGCCGTGAGACGGATGTGTTTATGCCAGCCCCCATTGCATATGCGCACCGGTTAATGGAACGGCAAGCGCTGCTGCGTAAAGAGGGTGTTTTGCCCTGGCTAAGGCCCGATGGGAAATGCCAATTAACACTCAACTATGAGAATGGCGAGCCTGTATCTGTGAATACCATTGTTTTTTCAACACAGCATTCGCAAAGCGTGAGTCAGCAAGATTTAATCGAGGCCGTGCGTGAAGAAATCATCAAGCCCATTATCCCCGAGGCCTGGTTGCTTCCTGAAACGCGTTATTTTATTAATCCAACCGGCCGATTTGTGATTGGTGGTCCTTTGGGCGATTGTGGGTTGACCGGGCGTAAAATCATTGTAGATACCTATGGTGGAATGGCGCGTCACGGTGGCGGATGTTTTTCAGGCAAAGATCCGTCTAAAGTGGACCGATCAGCCGCTTATGCTGCCAGGCATGTGGCTAAAAACTTGGTGGCGGCAGGTATTGCTGACAAATGTGAAGTGCAAGTGTCTTACGCGATTGGGATAGCAGAACCTACCTCTATTCATGTTGAAACGTTTGGAACGGCGCATTTGGATAACAAGGCCATTCTCGAGCTGATTAAAACGCATTTTGACTTGACCCCACAAGGGATCATTGATCACCACGATCTATTGAGGCCTATTTATCGACAAACCGCAACATATGGCCATTATGGCCGTGAGGGTTTGCCTTGGGAGCGGTTGGATAAAGTGTCCGAATTGCGCCGTGCTCTATAAAATAATCAATGAAGGAATAACCATGTTAGTACTAGACGACGTTACAACAAAAACTGACTATAAAGTTGCAGATATCACCCTAGCCGCCTGGGGACGAAAAGAAATCGCCATCGCTGAAACAGAAATGCCAGGATTGATGGCATTGCGCGCCGAATTTGGCGCGAGCAAACCCCTTCGAGGCGCACACATTGCCGGTTGCCTGCACATGACCATTCAAACGGCTGTTTTGATGGAAACGTTGATTGCCTTAGGTGCGGATGTTCGATGGTCCTCTTGCAACATTTTCTCAACCCAAGATCATGCGGCGGCGGCCATGGCTGCTGTCGGTATTCCTGTGTTCGCCTGGAAGGGTGAATCGGAAGAAGAATATTGGTGGTGTGTTGAGCAAACTTTGCGGGGTCCAGATGGCTGGAAACCTAATTTATTGCTGGATGATGGCGGCGATCTGACGCAGATTATTCATGACAAATACCCCAAGATGTTAGATAACATCAAGGGTGTTTCTGAAGAAACCACCACAGGTGTTGCTCGATTATATGAGATGGCCAAACGTGGCGATTTGAAAATGCCGGCGATCAACGTGAATGATGCCGTAACCAAATCAAAATTTGATAACCTGTACGGTTGCCGTGAGTCTTTGCTGGATGGTTTGAAACGGGCAACGGATGTGATGATTGCCGGAAAAGTGGCTTTAATTTTAGGCTATGGCGATGTGGGTAAAGGGTGCGCGCAAGCATTACGGGGCCAAGGGGCCACGGTTTACATTGCTGAAATTGATCCGATTTGCGCCTTGCAAGCGGCGATGGAAGGCTACCGCGTAGTGACATTGGATGATGTGGCAGAACAAGTCGATATTGTCGTGACTGCAACAGGAAATGCACATGTTGTGACCTGTGAACATGCGTCACGCATGAGAAATCAAGCCATTCTATGCAATATCGGTCATTTTGATTCTGAAATTGACATTCAAGGCTTGCGTCAATATGAATGGGAAAACATCAAGCCACAAGTGGACCATGTTATTTTCCCCGATGGAAAACGCATCATTGTATTGGCCGAAGGCCGTTTGGTGAATTTGGGCTGTGCGACTGGGCACCCTAGTTTTGTCATGTCTGCTTCGTTTACCAATCAGGTGTTAGCGCAAATTGAATTGTTTGAACGCGCTGACCAATATGCCAATCAAGTGTATGTCTTGCCAAAGCATTTGGACGAAAAGGTAGCACGATTGCATTTAGCCCGCATTGGCGCCAAGCTCACGCAATTAACGCCGACCCAGGCCGAGTATATTGGTGTGCCAGTGAATGGGCCTTATAAGCCTGAGCAATACCGCTACTAATAAATGTTATTCCTTCTCCCGCTTGCGGGAGAAGGTGCTTAATCTATATGATCTTCCCCCAAAACCCGATAAAATAAGCCACTTTAGCTTTTTACAGTGCCCCTCATGCCTAAACGAACTGATCTCAAATCCATCCTCATTCTGGGCGCAGGCCCCATTGTCATAGGGCAAGCGTGTGAGTTTGACTACTCGGGCACGCAAGCGGTGCAAGCGTTGAAAAACGAAGGGTATCGGGTGATTTTGGTGAATTCAAATCCTGCCACCATTATGACTGATCCAGAATTAGCCGATGCCACCTATATTGAACCGGTGTTGTGGCCGGAAGTCGCGCGGGTAATTGAGAAAGAGCGACCTGATGCCTTGTTGCCGACCATGGGTGGGCAAACGGCGTTGAATTGCGCACTGGATCTGGTGCGTGAAGGGGTCTTGGAACAATACGGCGTGGAGCTGATTGGCGCCAGTCGAGATGCCATTGATCGGGCCGAGGATCGCGAAAAATTTCGTTTGTTGATGAAATCCATCGGTTTGGATATGCCCCGATCGGCCATTGCGCACAGTTTAGAAGAAGCCTTGTCGGTGCAGGCGCGCTTAGGCTTTCCATCCATTATTCGCCCATCCTTTACCATGGGTGGCAGTGGGGGTGGTATTGCGTACAACCGAGAAGAGTTCGAAGAGATTTGCCTGCGTGGTTTGGAATTATCGCCCACGCATGAATTGCTGATTGATGAATCGGTGATTGGTTGGAAAGAATATGAAATGGAAGTGGTGCGGGACAAAAATGACAATTGCATTATTGTTTGCACTATAGAAAATTTTGATCCAATGGGCGTTCACACGGGCGATTCCATTACGGTAGCACCCGCACAAACCTTGACGGATAAAGAATACCAACGCATGCGAGATGCCGCTATTAAAGTGCTGCGTGCTGTGGGGGTTGAAACGGGCGGTTCAAACGTTCAATTTGCTATTAATCCTGATGATGGGCGAATGCTGGTGGTGGAAATGAATCCACGCGTGTCGCGCAGCTCGGCACTGGCCTCCAAAGCCACCGGCTTTCCCATTGCTAAAGTGGCGGCGTTGTTGGCAGTGGGCTTCACCTTGGATGAATTGGCCAATGAAATAACGGGTGGCAAAACGCCGGCTTCGTTTGAGCCGACGATTGATTACGTGGTCACGAAAATACCGCGGTTTAATTTTGATAAATTCCCGCAAACGTCAACTACGTTGTCCACCCAGATGAAATCGGTGGGTGAAGTGATGGCGATTGGTTCTACTTTCCAAGAGTCATTGCAAAAGGCCATTCGTAGTCTGGAAATAGACCGGTGTGGGTTAACGCCGTTGTTTAAGTCTGGTGAAATGGCAACGTTACGCGGGCATTTGCGCGAGCCCACGCCAGATAGATTATGGTATATCGCAGACGCATTTCGTCATCACCTGACGTTGGATGAGATACACCAAGAATGCAATGTTGACCCTTGGTTTTTAGCACAGATTCAATCGCTTGTTTTAGTGGAAAATACCCTCGTGGGTAAAACACTGGAGGATGTGGATGGTGCTTGGATGCGTCAACTGAAGCGGCAGGGCTTCGCCGATGCTTATTTAGCGATGCTGTTGCATCGCACAGAAGATGCAGTACGCCTGCATCGTCAAGGCTTAGGTATATTGCCTGTCTATAAGCGCATTGATTCGTGTGCGGCTGAATTTTCAAGTGATACGGCTTACCTTTACTCGTGCTATCAATCGTTTTGTGAAGCACGACCCGACGACAATGCTAAAAAAATCATGATTCTAGGCGGCGGTCCTAATCGAATTGGGCAAGGGATTGAATTTGATTATTGTTGCGTGCATGCCGCCATAGCGTTGCGGGAAGCCGGCTATCAAACCATCATGGTAAATTGCAATCCAGAAACAGTGTCCACGGATTTTGATATCTCAGACAGGCTGTATTTCGAGCCCGTCACGCTGGAAGATGTGTTGGCCATTGTTGCGGTTGAAAAGCCGCATGGTGTGATTGTGCATTATGGTGGCCAGACCCCACTAAAATTGGCGCGCGCGCTGGAGGCGAATGGTGTGCCTATTATCGGCACGTCGCCGGATGCGATTGATAAAGCGGAAGATCGAGAGCGTTTTCAGCAATTGGTTATGAAATTAGGCCTGCATCAGCCCATGAACGGCACGGT
>CAMAYA010000118.1 GCA_945862275.1 Legionella genomosp. 1
GGGCTCAACAGGAACTTGCACCTCTATATCTGAGAATAGCAGAGCAGCATCTGCAGAAGCAGTAACATCGATGCCCGAGGGCAGCACTGTTTCCAATTCTGGCAGATGATGATCTTGTGCTAATTGCGCGGATTTTCCATGCTGATTGACACCGGCGCGATATTTCGTTGAATCAACCCCTCCAATCCGGCTTGTACGGCCTGCTGGCGGATAGATAATCGATCGCCAATAAAAGAACAACATTGAACTTCCGTAGGGCACACACGACTAGCCCATGCCAACCAAACAGTCCCCACTGGTTTTTCCAAACTTCCACCGTCGGGTCCTGCAATCCCACTGATGGCCACACTGGTATTCGCCTCACTGGCCAGAAGCGCGCCTTCAGCCATGGCACGCACAACCGCCTCACTTACAGCACCTTGTGACGCAAGCATGTGTTGAGGCACGGCTAGCATTTGGTGCTTTGATTCATTGGTGTAAGTCACAAAACCGCAATCAAACCACTGCGAGCTGCCGGGAATGTCTGTGATAGCCGCAGCAAGACTGCCACCTGTGCATGATTCGGCAACGGTGCAACGCAGGTTTTGGGTTAAGAGAACTTGGCCTAGTTTTTTTGCCAGGGCATGGATGGTGGGCAATTGTTGCTGCATGGGACTCCCCGATTTTATTTACATGCTGACACAGAGGGACAACGGAGAGTTACGCAATGCCAATAAACAAAGCCAAGGCTCTCTCAACTTCAACCATCGTTTTAGAATCCAGATGCCCAAGAACAGATCCGATTTTATCGTTACAATGTCCCCTCTTTTCATTCCCATCCCCGCAAACAGCATCCTATCGGGCGAATACCTCATCCAGAAAATCAGTCATAGCAAGCCATGATCGACGCGACGCACTTGCATTATAAATAGTACCCAATTGCGAGTCATGGGCCAAGGGGTTGGTAAACGCATGTTGTGTATGGCCATACATGTGCATTTGCCAATTGACGCCGGCTTCCGTCATTTCTTGACAAAATGCGCTCACGTCCGCTGGCGTCACCATGGGATCATCATACCCATGCAGGGCTAAAACTTTGGCCTTCATCGGGCGGCTAATCAACGCTATTGGTTTATTTAATATGCCATGAAAAGTAACTGCAGCGGCAATTTCAGCACCGCTACGCACCAAATCAAGCACACACAAACCACCGAAACAAAAACCAATAACAGCGACTCGACTGCTATCAACTTTCTCTAACGCCAGAACCGCAGTAAGTGCTGCAGAAATGCGCGCGCGCAATAATGTGCGATCATTCATCAAAGGTAGCATCAGTGCTTGCTTCTGCTCATTTGTGTCGCCCACGCGACCTTCCCCATACATATCGACTGCAAAACCAATGTAACCCAACTTAGCCAGAAGGTCTGCTTTTTGGCAAGCAAATTCATTGCGACCGGACCAATCGTGTATGACCAATACCGCCGGACGGGGTACCGCTATTTTATCGTCATAAGTTAAATAGCCATGCAATTCCTGAGCTGCATGGTGATAAATATGGTTTGATGCATGCATAACGTACTCCTAATCTAGGGTTTGTCGATAACGCTTAAATCCAATAAACATCACAATGCTCATGAATCCCAAAATGGGTATGAGCTCGCGCCAAACATCAATGAGTCCATTTCCCTTCAATAAAATACCACGCACAATAATTAAAAAATGCGTGAGTGGTAGGATGTTTCCAATGAACTGTGCCCACTCTGGCATCCCACGGAATGGAAACATGAAGCCCGACAACAAAATAGAGGGCAAAAAGAAAAACATCGCGCCTTGCATGGCTTGTAACTGGTTCGTGGCCACTGTAGAGAACGTCAAGCCCATGGCTAAATTAGCCGCAATAAAAGGCAAGCACAGGATCAATAGTAATAAAATACTCCCCTGCATGGGAACGCCAAACAACAGACGAGCCATGATAAGAATCAGTAGAATTTGCACATATCCCACGATAATATAAGGCACAATTTTCCCGACCATCACTTCTAATGGCCTGAGAGGCGTTGCTAGCAGACTCTCCATGGTTCCTCGTTCATACTCACGCGTAATCGCCAGCGCTGTAATGATCACCAGCGTCATGGTCAACACGACACCTAACAGTCCTGGAATAATGTTATATGCTGTAATGGCTAACGGGTTATATTTTGCATGAACCACAGGCTTGTAAGGCGCAGGACTTGCATTCAGTGCCAAAAGCGGCCCATTCAGTTCTTCTTTCAAGGCCATGTTCGCCAAATCACTAAAGACAGATACGGCGCGGCTTGTCGCTGCGGGATCTGTGGCATCGGCTTCTAATAACAGAGTAGGCCTCAACCCTTTCACCAAATCATGCGAAAACAACGGGGGGAAATTCACAACAAATTGCACTTTTCCTGTTTTGAGCAAATAATTAGCTTCCGCTTCTGTCGAGGTTGGGCTGATAAATTGAAAGTAAGTCGAATTTTCCATGCTGGTTAAAATTCGCCGGCTCATCTGGCTTTGATCAAAGCCCACAATGGCTGTCGGCAGATGTCGCGGATTTAAGTTGATGGCAAAGCCAAACAAAGTCAACTGAATCAAAGGAATGCCAACCATCATCGCAAACGTGACTTTGTCGCGACGCATTTGAATAAATTCCTTCTGCATCACCGCAAGAAGTCGCGAATTAAACAGGCGCATCAATCCAATTCTCCTTGTGATTTTTTCACCAAGTTAATAAACGCATCCTCCAATGTAGGATCAATGGCTTTCCATTGAATTGCATATCGTTTAGCAAGATCATTTAAGTCTTGCTCGATTCGTGCGGAATCTATCCCGCACACGTGTATCTGTCTACCGAACAGTGCCGCTTGGGTGAGGGCTTCAATTTTTTTCACCTGTTGAAGCAGGTGCGTGGTGACAGCGCCACTGATTTCCCAGGTGTGCAAATCAGTAGCGGCTATCACTTCATCCACCGTCCCTGTCACCATCAGCTCTCCATAGGCAAGATAAGCCAATCGCGTACAGCGCTCCGCCTCATCCATATAATGCGTCGACATCAATGTGGTGACTCCACGCTCACTTAAACTGTGAATTTTATCCCAAAAATCGCGGCGAGCAATAGGATCAATACCGGCTGTAGGCTCATCCAATAATAATAAATCGGGTTCATGCAAGAGACAGGCAGCCAAGGCTAGCCGCTGCCTCCAGCCGCCTGATAGGTCGCCCGCTAACTGCGCTCGCCGCCCAACCAAATCCATGCTCTGCATCGTGTCCATGACACGCGCTTTTCGGTTAGTCAGTCCATACACATTTGCCACAAAATTTAGATTTTCTTCAACGCTTAAATCAGTATAAAAACTAAATTTTTGGGTCATGTACCCCACACGCCGTTTTATTTTCGACGACTCGGTGAGGATGTTATAGCCTAAACAAACGCCTTGCCCCTTATCTGGGGTGAGCAATCCACATAACATGCGGATGGTTGTGGTTTTACCACTGCCATTGGGGCCTAAAAATCCAAATACTTCGCCCTTTTTAACGTGCAAGTCAATGTCGTTCACAACAACACGTCCATGAAACGATTTTCGTAAGTTCGTCACGTCAATCACGCATTCATCATGCATGTGCAGGTACCGTTACGACAACAGGTTGGCCTGGTTTAAAAAGCTCCGGAGCAAGGATCGAGGCCTTGATCCGAAAAACCAGCTTGTCCATGTTCTGGCGACTATAGACCAAGGGCGGGAGATACTCCGCTTCCGGCGAAATATATTGAATCTTAGCGGCACTATTTTTAGAACACCCATCGCAATCAAACGCAATGTTTTGCCCAACACACAGCCTGGGCAAAACATCTGCTGGAACAAAAAATTCGATGCGTATGTTTTCTGGTGTTAACAATGCAGCAACAGGCCGGTTTGCATCCACAAATTCGCCCAAGCTGAAATAGGTGTCAAAAATCACGCCATCAGCAGGCGCGTAAAAGCTCTTCTGCGCGATTACCCATTCTGCTTCTTTTTGTTTAGAAAACAGAAATGCTATTTGCGCTTTTTGCGCTCTAATTTGACTGGTTCGGCTGCCCAATTTAGCCAAATCCAAATTTGCTTGAAATTGGGCCTTTAAATAGAATAACTCTTGATAACGTTCCAAGGATGCATCCAAACTATCTTTATCCAGGACATGTTTTACGAACAAGGTTTGATTGCGTTTTACACGCAATGCAGCTAACTTCTTTTGCGCCTCTGCCTGAGAAACTTGGGCAACGAGTGCCGCAATTTCCGGGAGGCGGCGCGGCTTTTTCAAATCATCGTAGACTTGCTTGGCTTGCACCAATGCAGCCGTTGCTTGTTTAATCTGCAAAGCTTGTGGATTGGGATCCAATGTAAAAAGTAGGTCCCCTTTTTTTACAGGCTGCCCTCGCTGAACCAAGGCTTGTATTAATGCACCAGAGTACGGAGAAGCAAGGTATATGTTTTCACCTTCTACATAGCCTTGATAGGTGTGATCAGAATTATCACAACTACTCAAGACGGCTATTAATGTTATAATAGAAAGCGATCTGATCATTTTTAAGTTTCATTATTTTA
>CAMAYA010000119.1 GCA_945862275.1 Legionella genomosp. 1
CATCCATGCCTTGAAAATGTGTATCTATCGATCGTTGGAAGACGCCTATTGCCTCAGGAGTGGTGGGTATATTGACAGCGTTCGCTTCCCAATGGGCACTATCAATGGATAAAATCGTGGCGATTTCAGTTAGGTAATGATTTGTAAGTGTAACGCGCGCCTCTTTTTCATACCGGTTAAACACGGCTAAACTATGCTGATGAAAATAAGCGGCGATGTCCCGGCGGTCCAGCATTCCCGCATAAATGTCGCCTATCGTGGTGCTCACCGCAATGCCAAAACGCTCTTCATTGGCCAGCTTGACCATGGTGTCATAGACATGGACATTCATGCTGCCTGGCGTTCCCTTCTCTGCAGCATATTGATTCTGTAAAATGCGCAACGCTTCACATCGCGCCTTGGTTAATTCGTTTTTAATCCAGTCCGTTTCTTTTTGATTGTCTTGCAGCACGGTGTAAAATCGGCCATTGATTCCGGTTTCACAAACTGCGATTGATTCATAGATAGATTGCAACAATATTTTTTTAGCGGCAGGGGTTAGTTTAAATTGAGGATCATCTGTCGTGTATAAAAAATAAAAATCTTCGAAATAATTGACACATTGCTCCAGCGATAAATTAAAATGATTGGAACGGGTTGTGTCACGGGTTGATTTGAACGCACGAAACGCTTCTTGAGCCACCTCGATATCCAGGCGCCCTTGACCATTCGTGGGCATGCCGCCTGGATCAGTCAATGACGTGTTTAGGTGGGTGATGAGAAACGACCATTTATCATGGGTTGATTGATCCGCGTATGCTGCATCCAGGGCACTCAAGTACGCCTTCTTTGCCAGATGATAGTCTTCATAGCCAGGCACTGTGTAAAATTGCTCGGTTGGAAGAAAAACAGCATTATCATATAACATTTGAGCTCCCGTTACGGATTATTTACGTTTAAATTAACCGAACAATATCATTTTATGCCGACTTAGTCAATATAATGAACACATTTTACTGCTTTAACGGGGATGAGCTTACAATGGCATAAAAAACTGCTCAATGTCCGCGTCAGTCAATCCCACTCCACCTTCGGCTTTATCCGATAAAAGTCCATCAAACAGCGCCTTCTTTTTCTCTTGGATCGCTAAAATCGCCTCTTCAACTGTCCCCACGGTTATGAGTTTATAAACAAACACCGGGTTCTCCTGGCCAATGCGATGGCTGCGATCGGTGGCTTGATTTTGAACCGCAGGATTCCACCAAGGATCGTAAAGAATCACCGTATCCGCGCGGGTCAAATTCAAACCCGTACCACCCGCTTTTAAGCTGATGAGAAAAATAGGGGCCTCGCCGTCTTGAAAACGGCGCACGAGCGCTTGTCGGTTTTGAGTCTGACCGGTGAGCTTCAGGTAACCATATTTACGTGCGATTAATTTCTCTTCAATTAATTTCAACATGGACGTGAATTGTGAAAAAACGAGGACCGAACGCCCCTCCAGCATTAAATTATCTAATAGTTCCATCAAGGTATTCATTTTTGCGGAATTGCCGTGCGCCATGGCCGCTTCAGGCAACGACAACAATCTCGGATCGCAACACACTTGGCGCAGTTTGAGCAAGGCATCCAGTAAAACAATCTGGCTTTTTCCTAAGCCTAACTTTGCAATCGCTTCCCTTACTTTTTTCTCCATGCTCATGCGGATGGCTTCATATAAATCGCGCTGTGTGCCGGTTAATTCAATCATGCGGGTCATTTCTGTTTTAGGCGGCAACTCACGCGCCACTTGATCTTTTGTTCGACGCAGCATGAAGGGCTTCACCCGGTGCGCCAACAGCTCACGTCGGTCAATATTGGCTTCTTTTTCAATGGGCACTCGGAAAAATTGACGAAATTGTTTGGCATCGCCCAATAAACCCGGCATTAAAAAATGAAACAGAGACCACAGTTCGCCCAAATGATTTTCTACCGGCGTGCCCGTCAAACAAAGCCTGTGCGTTGCACGCAATTGCTGCACCACTTGCGTTGTTTTGGTGCGTGCGTTTTTAATGAATTGCGCCTCGTCCAAAATCAAATAATAAAAGGCATAATCCAAGAAGCGCACCTTGTCTCGCTGAATCAATCCATAGGTTGAAATCACCACATCATAATCATCAAAGAAATCCTGATGTCGCGTCGCACCATGAAAAATCAACACACGCAGGTCCGGAGTAAAGCGCTTGGCTTCTTCAAACCAATTGCCCATCAAGCTGGTGGGAGCGACAATCAAACTGGCTTTCTTCATTCGGCCGCATTCTTTTTCACACAGCAAATGCGCTAACGTTTGCACCGTTTTACCCAGCCCCATGTCATCCGCCAACACACCTGAAAATTGATTGGTGCGTAAAAACTGCAGCCAATTCAACCCCTGGTGTTGGTAATCACGCAACGAACATTGCAAGGCCTGCGGCGGGTCAATGATAGGCAACGCTGAAATGGTGGTTAACAGTTGCAATTGAGCGCGCAGTGCATCCGTTCCACGCCAGCGGGCAGACGTTGCGGCCATGGCCTGTTCGGCTTCTTGCATCAGCAATAATTGATAACGTTGCAATTGCAAATCCGTATCCTGAATTTCTCCGCGAAGGCTATACTGCAGCAACAAACGCAACAATGGCTTGATTCGTCCCAATTGAATTTGCAGCACAAGACCGGTACTGATGGGCAGACGAACCTGCATGTCGTTCGGTAGCTGTTCCAATGTTGCTCGATCCCAGCGGCCGAGTAATTCAGCCACCAGTGGCACGATACTAACGGTTTGGTCATTGACGACAATGCCCAATTGATAGGCAAAGAAGTCATGCCCGCGCTCATGCAAATCCGAATACCAAACCAAATCATCGGCATTGAGGATCTCTTCTTGAACGAACGACATGGCATTCAAGCCCCATTTGGGTTCTTGAACACCATGGCCGAGTTGGCTTCCTCCCGGCAAATCGCGGGCTTCCAATGCCAATAAGCAAGCCACTGCATGCAGGCATTGGCCTCGACCGGGACAAGCACAACGTGATGGCGTATCTGGCCATGAGCGTAAATCAATGTGCACATCATAAATTTGGTTTTCTTCGCCCTTCACACGCCCTTTTAATAACCCATCACTCAAACGAACGTTCAGCACATGCCCATGCTGCTCACTCGCTCTTCCGCGCGCCAACACGACCGCTGGAAACACATCCGCCATCCGCAATAACGCTGCTTTCAACATATTAAATTTACCAAGACTGGAAGCCAAAGGGTCCATTTTACCTAAAAATGAGGGCTTTGGGGGAATTTAATTTATAATGATCTTATTATCCCCCTAAACATTGACCCATAATGCAAAAAACGCTGACACTCTTGATGGCACAAATCAATCCCACCGTGGGTGCTGTTGAAAAAAATGCCGAAAAAATAATTCAAATGATTTGCACACATCAACTTCAGCACGATGCCATTGTTTTTCCCGAGTTGGCTCTTACAGGCTATCCACCCGAAGATTTGCTCCTTCGGCCAGAGTTGATGGACCGGGTTAATCTGGCGCTCACGCGCATTGCCAGCAAGACAGCCGATTGCCATGTTATTGTAGGCCACCCAACAAAAGACAACGGCAAGCTGTATAATTCAGCCAGTGTGTTCTTTCAGGGCAAAAATCGGACGATCTACTACAAACAACAGCTACCGAATTTTGGCGTGTTTGATGAGAAACGCTATTTTACACCCGGGCCCGCTACGCCATGCCTGTTGACAATCAATGGTTACAAAATTGGTTTATGCATTTGTGAAGACATCTGGCAACCCGGTGCTGTGGATCAACTCATTGAAGCAAAAGCAGCGCTCATGATTTGCATCAATGCATCTCCCTTCGAACAAGACAAATATCAGCAGCGCGAAGCGTTATTAAAAACACACGCGCAACGTGGGTTAGCCATTGTGTATGTCAACTTAGTAGGGGGGCAGGACGAGCTCGTGTTTGATGGCCAATCGGTGGTACTAAATCATATCGGCCATGTTGTGGCCCGCGCACCCGCTTTCACTGAACACTTGCAAACCGTGACATTCAATAATCAACACATCACCAGTGACGTCACGCCGTTATTGGAAAAAAACGCATCCATCTATCAAGCGCTCGTCTGTGGTTTGCGGGATTATGTGGAAAAAAATCATTTCCCCGGCGTGCTCCTAGGATTGTCCGGCGGCATTGATTCAGCATTGACATTAAGCATCGCCGTCGATGCGCTCGGCGCATCCCGCGTGCATGCCGTCATGCTGCCTTCGCGGTTCACAGCCGACATCAGTGCCATTGATGCGCTCCAGCAACTGGACTGGTTAAACGTACAACACACCACCCTGCCCATCGAGCCGGCTTTTAACACCCTGTTAACCACACTAGCCCCAGCGTTTACAAACCAAAAACCCGACATCACGGAAGAAAATATCCAAGCTCGCATTCGTGGTCTTTTTCTGATGGCGCTGTCCAACAAAACAGGCAACCTGCTCCTCACCACCAGTAATAAAAGTGAAACCGCCGTGGGATATGCCACGTTGTATGGCGACATGTGTGGCGGATTTTCGGTGCTA
>CAMAYA010000120.1 GCA_945862275.1 Legionella genomosp. 1
TCACATGTTTTCATGTAGAATTCATCATATTTTTCAATTAAACGCCTATTTAAGTTCTCTCAGTTTATTACACTTCCTTTTAAATTTAACCTTCTATCGCCAGGTGATTTCTGGGCAGAATAGAATCATTTATGAAATACGAAGACAGATCATCTACATTCATCTTGTTTGCGATACCCGTAAGGATATGGGGGCTGTGCTGGCTCGAAGGCTGGTTCAGAAATATCCTGTTGGCGACGGCCACGAAATTGAATTTGAACACGTTTGAAATAGGCCATCAACATGATAAAAAAACTCATGATAAACACCGGCATATCCCCAAAAGAAACCCAGGGTGTGGCTCCATGAGCGGGGCGTATAGAGGCATTTAATACGCCTGATTGAAAGGCTGGCAGAGAAGCTTCAATCTGGCCTTCTGTGTTAATGACGGATGATAACCCATCGTTGTTGGCTACAATTTGGAATCGACCTGTTTGCAACGAGAGCACCTGAGACATTTGGACTTGTTGATAGGCCGCTAAAGAATGACCAAACCAGCCATCGTCACTGATGGATACAATCCATTCGGCTTCAGGCAATTGTTTCCGTAACAATTGCGGGTAAGCGACCTCATAACAAATCAAGCTGGCAATGGGGTGGTTGTGGACACGCACCAACGGTTGCCCGTCTTTTCCTGGTTTCATGTTGGCCGAAGGCAGTGATAACCAATGATTCAATGCCTGCAATGGTTTTGGAATGAACTCACCAAAGGGCACGAGGTGTTGTTTTAGATAAGATCCTTCTGCGGCGCCTAACGTGGTTAATGTATTGTAATAGGCGGTGCTATCCTCTGAGGTGGGTTCTGGAATGCCCATTAAAATAGCGCTATCTGCGTTGGATGCTTGACGGTCTAAGCTGTCAAGAAAATCGCTGACGTAATTGCCCGGTACAGGAATGGCGGATTCAGGCATCACTATCAATTGTTTTTTACCGAGCAATTGCCCAACGTATGCTTCGTAACGCTGCAACAGTTGCCAAAACAAGGCTTCATCCCATTTATCTCGCATGGATAAATTGGCTTGAATAATGCCAACTGAGAGAGGGGTTGTATCTGTAGACGTCCATTGATGTTTTTTTAATGCCGATGGTGCAAGCAGGATAAGAATGCCGGCGATGACCCAAAGATTGCGTTTTGTGCGCGAGGATTGTATCCCAACAGCCAGCAAAGTGGATGCAAGACAAGCTAGAAAACCAACACCAAACACACCTAAAATAGGCAACAAATATTGCAAAGGAGTATCCATTTGGCTGGTGCCTAACAGAAGCCAAGGGAACCCGCTGAAAACCGTCGCACGTAAATATTCACTTAAGCACCACAACGCGCTAAAGAGGAAGCATGAGAATAATCGCGACCTTTGCATGGCAAGGCGCTGGTACAGGATGGCTACACACGCTGGATACAGGGCAAGATATGCGATAAATCCTAAGGTTACCAGTGCGGATAAGGGGGCAAAAAGGTGCCCATAATCATGAATACTGACATAAATCCATGACACTCCTAAACTGAACAAGCCCAATCCAAATAAAAAACCGACTAAAAAAGATTGCTTTAAGGATTTTTGATCCAGTTGCATAAAGAACAGTGCCATGCCAAGAATCGCAAGCCCTGGCATATGAAAGGGTGCGAAGCCACAGGGGATTAGTAATCCTGCAAGAAAACTGCGGCAAGCAAACCCATGCTTCATGAAGGCATTGCGTATAGTGGTTATTTTTTTGGTTTTAGTGATTGAATTCATGATAAATGGGATGATCTAAATGAAGGCAACGATAGAGTAGTTGCTGTGAAAGGTCAAGTTTTTTACACTGACTGAATCGACCGATGAATACACAGCGATACACGTTTGTGCCTCTTTATCATAATCAAAGGTAGAAAAAGACTCATATTTGTCGCCATTGGCGTTGAGGATAGTGCCTGCTTTTTGCCAGGTGAGACTGCCATCATATGGCTGTTAGGTTATTAAAATGGGTTTTTACCTGTGGATGAATTTGAATCACCAGCCAGGCCTTGTCGAATTTGTATTAATTACGTATTCTCTTCATACATTATTTCATACTGGAGAATGACTAGATGGAACTAAACCAAAAATCGAAAGCCCCTTTTTTTATTAAAAAAATTGCAGTATTGGGCGCCGGCGTGATGGGTGCACAAATCGCAGCGCATTGTGTGAATGCGGGCATTGAAACCTTGTTGTTTGATCTAGAGTCAAAAGGGGTGGATAAAGCCATTGCGAATTTGACCAAATTAAAGCCCAGTCCATTGGCTACTCCGGAAGTGGCGTTATTATTAAAAGCGTGCACTTATGTTGAGGATGCGCCCTTACTGACTGATTGTGATTTAATTATTGAAGCCATTGCAGAACGTTTGGATTGGAAGGAAGCCTTGTATGCGCGAATAGCGCCGTACTTAACCAGTAAATCCATCCTGGTGACCAACACCTCTGGATTGAGCATCAATACATTGGCATCCGTATTGCCTGAAGCACTCCGCCCTCATTTTTGTGGTGTGCATTTTTTTAATCCCCCGCGTTATATGCATTTGGCCGAATTGATTCCGGCAAAAACCACATCACATGAATTATTGGATCAATTGGAGCGTTGGCTAACCAGCAGCTTAGGGAAGGGCGTCGTGCGTGCGAAAGATACCCCGGACTTTATTGCCAATCGTGTGGGCGTGTTTTCTCTGTTGGCCACGCTGCATCATGCAAAAACATACGGCTTAGGCCTGGATGAGGTCGATGCTTTAACCGGTGCATTGTTGGGTCGTCCAAAATCAGCCACGTTTCGAACCATGGATGTGGTGGGATTGGATACCTTGCAGCATGTGGTGGAGACCATGGCGTTGCATTTGTCAGATGATCCTTGGCATGCGGCATTCGCATTACCAGATTGGTTGACCGGTCTGATTCAAAAGGGTTATTTGGGGCAAAAATCAGGGCAGGGCATCTATCGCAAACAAGGCCGAACAATTGAGGTGTATGATGTTGCGTTGGGAGATTATCGGGAAGCCAAAGGTGAGGTTCACGCCGAGGTGAAGGCTATTTTTAAACAAATTGAGGTGCGTGAATGGATGTTGCAATTGTTTGTGTGCAAGCATCCCCAAGCCCTATTTTTAGCTGCTTGTTTTCGTGATTTATTTCATTACTGTGCCTTTCATTTGGAAGGTATTGCAAACAATGTGCGCGATGTTGATTTGGCAATTCGTTGGGGATTTGGTTGGGACAAGGGGCCTTTTGAGACCTGGCAATCTGCAGGCGTTGCTGAGATACGAAAACACATTGAACGCGCAATAGTAGATGGCACATCGATGAGTCAAGCCAAACTACCTGCCTGGCTTAGCGTGGTGGCTGATTTTTATTGCAAGGAAGGCGCCTTCGCACCTGCCACCTCAAAATTGGTAGGTCGGAGTCGGCTGCCGGTTTATCAACGTCAATTTTTCCCTGAAAGCGTTATCTCAGAGTCCCGTTTTCCAAGCACAACGTTATTTGAAAATGAGGGCGTACGCCTCTGGCATCTGAAAGATGATGTGGCGGTTATCAACTTTAAAAGCAAGGCGAATACGATAGGCCAATCCGTGATGGATGGATTGAGCCAGGCGCTAGATATTGCCGAACGCCAGTGCCAGGGCGTTATTGTGTATCAGCCGGATGCGAATAACTTCAGTTCGGGTGCTGATTTGCGTGGGGTCGCGACGTTGATTCAAATGGGCCAAATGGCCGGACTGGATACAATGTTGAGCGACTTTCAGCAGTTGATGATGCGCATGAAATACAGTGTCATCCCCGTGATTGCGGCCCTTCGGGGGCGTGCGCTGGGAGGCGGTTGTGAACTCATGATGCATTGTGATCGTGTGGTGGCGGCCTTTGAATCCTATCCCGGTTTGGTAGAGATAGGCGTGGGCCTCATTCCGGCTGGAGGAGGATGCAAAGAAATGGCCATGCGTGCGGCGTTAAAGGCGAATGGGTCAGATTTAATGGCCTTTATTCGGCCTTATTTCGAGCAAATGGCCATGGCTGTGGTTGCTAGTAGCGCGCCTGATGCACAGGCAAGGGGCTATTTGCGGGCAAATGATGGATGGATCATGCATCGGGATGAGGTTCTTTTTGCGGCAATGGCAACGATTAAATGCATGCATGCGTTGAATTATAAACCGCCTTTGCGAACACGTTTTGCAGTGGCTGGGCGTGAGGGACACGCGCAGTTACAGGTCGGTTTAGTCAATTGGCTGGAAGGTGGATTTATCTCGGAATATGATTACTATTTGGCAAATCAATTGGCCCGTGTATTGTGTGGAGGGGATGTCAACGCGGGCGAGCAAGTGGATGAGTATTGGATGCTCCGCTTAGAAAAAGAGGCGTTTATGTCACTAGCAGCCAACCCATTAACACAAGCGCGTATAGCCCATTTATTGACAACCGGCAAACCATTGCGCAATTAGGGAGATCGAATCATGACCGATGTATATATAGTAGATGTGCTTCGCACGCCCGTTGGCAAAGCGCC